>JBOHRY010000001.1:0-5319 GCA_050732955.1 Gemmatimonadales bacterium
GCCGTGACCTGATCGGGGGGACGGGTCACATCGACCAGCAGACCGGCGCCGTAGGTGCCGTGGCCGTTGGTGCCACGCGGAAGCGCCGCACCAATGATCGACGCGGCGCTCTGCTCGATGAACCGACGACGGGAGCTCATCGTTGCGGTTCGCGGCTACCCTTCCAGCTTGTAGATCTCCCGCCGGCCGCGCTCGACCAGGTCGTGGTAGCCCTTCATCAGATCTTCCATCTTCTTCTGGTCCTCCGCCGAGCCCTGCGGCTTCATCATGTCCTCGAACGCCTGCAGGCTCGGAACCTCCATCTCCGCTATCACGGTCCAGTACTGTTCGGCGCACAGGTCGGTCATCACCTTCATGCGTGGCATGCCGACCTTTTCACTCAGCTTGGACATGGCGACGAACTTCTCCACCATGGGCCGGACCTTGCCCGGCTTGCAGTACATGATTTCGCGAATGAGGTACACAGGCTCCTCCACTAGTCTGGGTATGCATCGGGATGGGTCCCGCAATCTCTCCCGGTGTGGTGCCCGGTCAAGGCCCGGCTAGCGCGTATGCCCTGCGGCCCGTTGCACGTCGGGCGGAAAGTCCTCCATTTCCTGGATCCGGCGGACCTCGATGATGTCGCCATCGAGCATGGGCGCCCGTTTCGCCCATTCGACCGCCTCGTCGCGGGATTTCGTCTGGATAATCCAGTATCCACCGATCAGTTCCTTGGATTCGGTGAACGGCCCGTCGGTGGTACTGGCCTTGCCGCTGCCGAAGCGAACGCGCACGGCGTTGGCCGGCGGCGTCAAGCCGTCGAGACCGAGCAGCACGCCCGCCTTGGACAAAGACTCGTTGAACCTGGTCATCCGGGCCACGAGGTCCGCCGGTGGAACGAAGTCGGCCGCAGCGTTGTCGTACGCCTTGGGAATTACCAGCATCATGAACCGCATCGGGATCTCTCCTTCGAGTGAGTAGTGACAGTCCTGGTCCTGCCCTCCCGACGAACGAAGGGACCGGCAATCGACATTACCGAGTGTAACGGCCGGCGTTTCCGGGGGGCCAGATTGCCGCCGCATTAGCTTGCGTCGGTGGCCAATCCGGGACGGGCAAGATGAACTGGTTGTTGCAGATCCTGATGCTGATGTTCTTCCCACTCGATCGTGCTGCGCAAGGCACGACCGGAAACGACTGGAGCCGTTTCGGCTGGGACGCCGGCCGTTCAAGCTCCCCCGGTCTCTCGATGGGAGTCACTGCCTCCAACGTGTCGTCGATGCGACGCCAGCAGGTCCAGCTTGACGGGACCGTTGACGCCTCGGCGATCTATCTGCACGGCGCCGCCATCCACGGTGCCAACCACGACGCATTCTTCGTGACCACGACCTACGGCAAGACGCTGGCAATCGACGCGAACACCGGCGCCGTGCTCTGGGAGTTCACGCCGCCCGGATACAATCAACTCGCCGGTTCACGCCAGATCACCACGGCCACTCCGGTCGCGGATCCCGATCGTCGCTTCATTTACGCCGCATCCCCTGATGGATTGATCCAGAAACTCGCGGTTGCCGACGGTCGCGCCGTGTGGCGCACACCGATCACCAAACTCCCGACTCGTGAGAAGATTGCGTCGTCACTCAACTTCTTTCGCGGCCGGGTCGTCGCCGTCACCGGCGGGTACATCGGTGATGCGCCGCCATATCAAGGACATGTCGCGATACTCGATGGTGCCAGCGGAAGGTTGCTTCACATCTGGAACTCGCTCTGCAGCGACCGCGCGGAATTGATCGACCCTGCAAGCTGCCATGAGAGCGATTCGGCGATCTGGGGACGGGCCGGGGCGGTGATCGACACCACCAGCGGCGACATCTACGTCGCCACCGGCAACGCGCGCTGGGATGGCCGCACCAACTGGGGCGACGCCGTCATCGAACTCGATGCGGACGCGACACGAATCCTGGGCAACTACACTCCGACGAACACCGAGCAGCTCAACGAGGAAGACGCCGATCTCGGCTCGAGCTCGCCGGTGCTGCTCGGTCACGGCATGGTGGTGCAGGGTGGGAAGGATCGGCTCATGCGGCTGCTCGACTGGTCAGCGATGGCGGGCATCGCGCCGCATCGCGGT
The DNA here is from genome assembly GCA_050732955.1 of Gemmatimonadales bacterium. Lineage (GTDB taxonomy): Bacteria > Gemmatimonadota > Gemmatimonadetes > Gemmatimonadales > GWC2-71-9 > Palsa-1233. The sequence continues at coordinate 2,108 of JBOHRY010000001.1, forward strand.
GGCGAGACGAGCAGTGTCCCGACGCCCTCCGACAACCGGCTCTTCACTGCTCCGGCAGTGCTCCGCGCGGCGGATGCGACCTGGCTCTTCGCTGCCGATGGCGGGGGCACGACTGCCTGGATCGTGCAGGGCAGCCATTTCGTGCAGCGATGGCATGCGGCACGCGCCGGGACGAGTCCGGTTGTCGCGGACGGAATGCTGTTCGTGTACGACCCGGGCGGCGGGCTGCAGATCTATCAGGCTGAGACTGGACGCGCCATTGCAACGTTGGAATCGGGTGGCGGCCACTGGAATAGTCCCATCGTGGTAGACGGCCGGATCGCGCTGCCCGAAGGGAACGCCAACGCCCACGCCACGACCGGCGTGCTCGATATCTGGCGACTGCAGTAGCTCCGCGACGAACGACCGCCGTGGGGCGAACCGTCGGCGGTCGTTCTGGCTCCGCGCAAATTCAATCAAGCCATTCGTCAGTCGGCCCGCGTGACGGTCGACAGGTCGTTCAACTTGACCGATGACCGTGACTCCCGACGATTCCGACCGGCCGCGCGAACGTCTCTGGCGACTGGGCGCCGCGTCGCTCACCCCCGCGGAACTCCTTGCCGTCCTCCTGGGGACGGGCGATCAACGGCATGATGCGCTGGAGGTCGCAGCGTTGCTGCTCGAGCCGTCGGCCGGCGCGCTGCGCCGACTGGCAGCCCGGCCTCCCGGAGAGTTAATGTTGACAACCGGAGTCGGCAGGGCGAAGGCGGGGCGGCTGATCGCGGCATTCGAACTCGCGTTCCGGTTGGCTCGCGAGGAGCGTCCGCCGGTCCCGCGCATCGCGGAACCGGCCGACGTCATGCGGCTGGTGGGAGGCCGACTTCGCGACTTGCAAGTCGAAGAGTTTCATCTACTTGCGCTGGACACGAGAAGTCGTGTCTTACGTGATGTGCTGGTGACGCGCGGCCTGCTCGATTCGTCGCTCGTGCACCCGCGGGAGGTATTCCGGGCCGCCATCAGTGAGGCTGCTGCGGGTATCATTCTGGTGCACAATCATCCGAGTGGGGACCCGACCCCTTCGGCCGAGGATCGAGCCGTCACCCGGCAACTGGTGGCCGCTGGCCAGCTGCTCGACCTCCCGGTGTACGACCATGTGATCATCGCCGGGGACCGCTTTCTCTCGTTCGCCACCGCCGGGCTTCTGTGACCGTTACGTCGCCATCAGCCACCTCGCTCAGCGAGCTGAGCCCCGGCTTCTTCCTCCTCCTGGAGAAGCACGCGGACCGTCTCGACATTCCGGCGATCGATCGCGCGCTCCGCTATGCGGCGGCGGCGCATCGTGGCCAGAAACGGATGAGCGGCGAGGATTTCGTCGAACATTCGATCGCGGTCGCGTCGATCCTGGTCGGGTTGCTGGTCGATTCGACCTCGATCTGCGCGGCGCTGCTGCACGACGTGGTCGAGGACTCCGATGTCACCACCGATGACATCGAGCGGGAATTCGGAAGCGAAGTCGCCGAACTGGTGGAAGGGCTCACCAAGATCGCGCACCTCACCTTCCGCTCGTCGGTAGAGGAACAGTCGGAGAACTACCGCAAGCTGCTGCTCTCGGTGGCACGGGACGCGCGAGTCATCATCATCAAGCTCGCTGATCGCCTGCATAACATGCGGACCCTGGAACACCTGGCGCCCGAACGCCGCCACCGGATCGCCACCGAGACTCGCGAGCTGTACGCACCGCTCGCCAACCGGTTCGGCATGGCGAACGTCAAGGCCGAGCTCGAGGACCTCGCGTTCAAGTTCCTGGAGCCCGAGGAATACGTCACCCTGGCGGAGCAGGTGGCGGAGAAACGCGAGGCGCGCGAAGAGATGATCGAGAGTCTTCGCCTGCCGCTGGAGACCGAGCTGCAGCGCGCCGGGATCCAGCATTTCGAGGTGAGCGGCAGGCCCAAGAATCTCTGGTCGATCTATCAGAAGATGCGCAAGCGTAACAAGCCGTTCGACGAGATCTACGACCTGATGGCGATGCGCGTGATCGTGCCGTCGGTGCCCGAGTGCTATCACGTGCTCGGTCTGATCCATCACGTCTGGACGCCGCTGCAGGAGCGCATCAAGGACTACATCGCGAGTCCCAAGCCCAACGGCTACCAGTCACTGCACACGACGATCTTCGGGCCCGGCGGGCAGTTGTTCGAGATCCAGATCAGCACTCGTGAGATGCACCGCACCGCGGAGCACGGGATCGCCGCTCACTGGTTGTACAAGACGGGCGGCGGCGACGCGCAGTTCGGCGACCAGCTCGGGTGGTTCCGCCAGCTGCTCGAGCTGCAGCAGGAGAGTCATTCCGCCGAAGAGTTTCTCGAGTTCCTCAAGGTCGATTTGTACCACGACGAGATCTTCGTGTTCACGCCGCAGGGCGACGTGAAACAGTTGCCCAAGGGCGCGACGGCGATCGACTTTGCCTTCCACGTCCACACGGATGTGGGGCTGCACACATCCGGCGCCAAAGTGAATGGACGGATCGCGCCGTTGCACCGCGAATTGCGCAACGGTGACTCCGTCGAGATTCTCACCTCGCCGCAGGCCAGGCCGAGCCGCGACTGGCTGAGTCACGTCGCGACAGGTCGCGCGCGCAGCAAGATCAAGCAGTGGGTGCGCCAGGAGGAGGAGTCGGTTTCGAGTTCGCTCGGCCGGGAAATCCTGGCGCGCGAACTCAAGCGCCGGCGACTTGATTCTCCCCCGGACGACGTGCTCGACGCGGCCGCGGTGGCGCTCAACCTTGTGGACAAAGGCGCACTGGAAGTGTCACTGGGTCGCGGCGATCTCGCGATCGGGCAGGTGATGAAGGCGCTCTTCCCGGAGCTGCCGCCCGAGGCGTTGCAGGAAAAACCCGCCAACGTCTTCGGCCGGGTCATGAATCGGCTGCGACTCGGCCGTGGCATCAGGATCCAGGGCGTTGACGGGTTGATGGTGCGCTACGCCCAGTGCTGTCAGCCGGTCCCGGGTGACCAGGTGGTGGGATACGTGACCCAGGGGCGCGGCATCTCGATCCATCGCTCCGATTGCCCGAATCTGTTGACGCTGACGCAGGGCGGCCGCCGGCTGGAGATCGACTGGCAGGAACAGACCGGCGAGACCTATGCGGTCCGGCTGGAGGTGGCCGGCGAGGATCGCCGCGGACTGTACGCCGACATCATGCAGGCGATTTCAGCCACCGGCACCAACATCCGCGG
>JBOHRY010000002.1:0-4481 GCA_050732955.1 Gemmatimonadales bacterium
TCGCGATTATGCGCCGCGCGAGCCAGATCCGGAAATCCCAGCGCAACGATCATCAGCGCTGCCACGACGGACACGATTCCCGAGCGTGCCCGCTCGCCGACCGCCCATCCGAGAACTCGCTGCAATCCCACCGCGACAACCAGCGCCTCAACGGGTGTGGCTTCGGCGTAGTAGATCGACCAATGCGCTTCGTGAGCGTAGACGAGGTATCCGAGATACAGCAGCAGACCAGTACCTAGCGCGAACCATCCTGATGCGCCCAGCGCAACCAATCCGATCAGGGCCGGAACCACCAGGAACTTCCGCCATCCGCCGAAGAGCGACGATCCCGCGATTCCCAGTCGCTGCCGCAGGATCGCTGGAAGTCGGGACGGGACATGCTCGCGATGCAACTCCTCGAACCGGGCAATAGTTGGCCGGGCCTCCGGACCCTGGCTGAATTGCGGCGGCGTGGAATCGAGCCCGAAACCCATGCGATCCCACGGCATGTACTGCCGGGTATACAAGGCGAGCGGACTCTGGCGCCAGTTTCCGGTGATCGCGGCGTTCTGCACGGGCAGCAGCAACAGCGGCACGATACCGACCGCACAGGCAGCAGCGAACTGATGCCAGAGACGGAGTCGCACGACATCGTAGCAGACAACGATGCCGACCGGTATCGCGAACACCAGCATGGTGAGCGGTCTGGTGATCGCCCCCCATCCACACAATGCTGCGAGCGTCAGCAGCCACGAGATCCGCCGCGTATCGCGCCAGCGAAGGAGGCACCACCATGCGGCAAGCCAGAGGAGTGTCGTTGTCGTTTCGGCCATGTATGACGCGCGCCAGCGCGATTGTGCGCCCAGCGTCAGCCAGACGGAGATCGCCAGTACCGCGACACCAAGGCCATGCATGCGTCGCGCGAGGAGTGCGATCAGCGCCACCGTGGCACCGATCATGATCATTGGGACGAGCCCCGGGAGACCAAGCCACATTCCGGGGGCAAGCAGGATAGCGTGTCCCGGTGGCATCTTTGGCGCGAGCACCGGCTTGAGCAGCACCGCCGCCTGCGAAAATGCCGCCAGATCCGGCGGTGTCGGCAGCGACCAGCGACCGCGCGCAAAGAGACCGGCCTGGAGCAGGTACGCGGCCTCGTCGGTGATCGCGGGGGTTGCTCGCAGTCCACCCCAGATCCAGATGATCACGGCCACGACAACGCAGCCCGCGGCCAATGGCATCCAAGGTGCTGAAGGTTCGTCGCACACGAGAGCGCCCGAGTGGCGGACCGGCACGAGCCGGACGCCGAGAACCAGCGCCAGCAGCGCCGCGATAAGCAGCGTCGGCGGCACTAGGAACACGACGAAATGGCTCTTGCCGGTCGAACCATGGATGCTCCCGGGAAACCTCGAATCGCCGGATCAACCGGCGGGGAATGCGTGTGGGTCGTCATTCCTGCCTACCGCGAAACGCAGGTTCTGGGCCCGGTAGTGGCGGGGCTCCGGGCCCTGGGCTGGCGGGTCGTCGTGGTGGACGACGGTTCCGATGACGGCACCGCCGCGGTGGCGCGCAGAGCCGGCGCGTGGGTACTGCAGCACCCCGTCAACCTGGGTCAGGGTGCGGCGTTGCGGAGCGGGTTCGCGTTCGCCCTGGCCGACTCCAGCACCCGGTACGTCGTGACCTTCGATGCTGACGGACAGCACGACCAGAATGCGGTCGCCGAGCTGATTCGGCCTCTCGAAGACGGCGAGACGGCGGTGACGCTTGGCTCGAGATTCCTGCCCGGAGCTTCGGTATCCGGATCGATACCGGCAAGTCGCAAGGCGTTGCTGCGGCTTGCCACCAGGCTTGCGCGCTGGTCTACCGGTCTCAAATTGACCGATACGCACAACGGACTCCGCGCCTTTCGTCGGGAAGCGCTTGAGCGGATGGTCCTCCGGCAGGATCGCATGGCGCACGCCTCCGAGATCCTGACCGAGATCGCCCGGCTGCATCTGCCGTATCGCGAAATCCCGGTGCGAGTGAACTACACGGCGTATTCGATGTCGAAGGGACAGGGACTGATCGACGCCGTCAGCGTGCTGTGGGACACATTGATCGCCAAAGCGAGGTAGCCGATGCGCCCATCACAGATCGTCCTGCTGGTCCTGCTGGGACTCTTTGCCGTATACATCTTCCGGCTGCGGAGTACCAGCGGCGATCGGGTCACCTACCTTGGCCTCGCTGCGATCGGCGTCGTGCTGATCCTCGATCCGGAATTCACCAATCGCGTCGCGGCGCGCCTGGGAATCGGCCGCGGCTCAGACCTGATGTTCTACTTCTTCATCATCTTCGCCCTCTTCCATTTCGCCACGACCGCCGCAACGATCCGGCGGATGCAACGCGACCTCACGCGGCTGGCGCAGACCGTCGCACTGGGCGCGCCGAGGGCGCCGGGCCAGGCCTGAACGCGCCGCGGCGCGTCACGGCTCCTGCCACTCGCGCCGCATCGAGTCGAGGGACATCCGCTCAAACTGCAATGGACTTCCGATCGGCGGCGCCTTGGTGAGCAGCCAGACCGGCGCGCCGGGATGCTGGTCCAGCACCAGCGAATCGAGGGCGTGCAGGTCGCGCACATAGACGTTTCCACCGCCATGAGCGAGCAGCAACGGCGTGTAGAGCGTGAACCCGAGCCGGTCTTCATTGAAACGCCGGCCGCAAATTGGTGCTCGCGGACCGCCCGGAACGAATCGCACCGTAGTGTCGGGAAGCATGTGATCGCCGGCGACGTGTGCCGAATCACCGCGGTACGGCGCCAGGCTTTGCTCCAGCCCAGCGGCGCCGCTGTGCGCGCGTTCGGCGTCGGCCAGCAGCAGTTCCAGCCGGCACGCATCGTTGGTGCGGTAAACATGCTCGGCGTCGGTGCGCGTGACACCGAGCGCCCACATGCGTGCCAGCAACTGGCCGCCCCAGCTCTCGCGCACCAGCACCACCGCGTCATGTACACCGTTCGCCTTCGCCAGCGCATCCACGTCGAATCGCATCGTGAGCATTCCATTGCGATACTGCTGCGCCCGCAGTGGAACGGCCACGACCGCTCCGATCAAGAGCGAGAGCACGCCAGCGACCACGGTGCCGCGAACGACTGGCATCGCCACGCGTCGCTCCTCCAGCACCGACGGAAGGCGAGCAGTCCAGAGCGCCAGCCACGGTGCCAGCGGCAACATGAATCGCGGTCCCAGATAGAAGCCGTCGTGCCAGTAGGCGAAGTACGCCAGCACGACCAGACCCGATCCCGCCAGGACCCACCGATCGAACCCGCCCGGTCGCCTGGCCAGTAGGAGTGCGATCGCGGCGAACGTGAGCGACGGACCGGCCGCTTCCAGGAAGTAATCCTGCAGCCGAAGCATGTAGAGATTGATCAGTTCGATCCCGCGCGCTGGGGTGTGCGCCGGTCCCCATGGCGCTGCGTGAAATCCGATCTCGTGCGACTTGCCCCACATCTCGATGTAGCCGAACCGGAACGGATCGCCGGTCTGGTGCAGGTTCACCCAGAAGAGGAGAGCCAGCGGGATCGCGACACCGACGCCGCTCAACACCAGCGCTCGAACATGGGGTGCGCCGGCACGCGCGCGCCACAGCAGCCATGCTGCCGTGGGAAGGGCGTACGCCGCCGCGTCGGTCGGGCGAATCGTGGCCGCGATCCCGAGCGCCAGCCCCGCCGCCAGCGCGGCCCATGGCCGGGCGCTCGCGTCGCCGGTGGCGATCACCAGTGCGAGCGACGCGGCGAGCAGCCACATCGTCGCGGTGACGTGATTCATCATCGAGCCGCCGAGGAAGACCGTGAACGGCGCGAAGCCATACAGCAGCAGAGCGGCCAGTGCCGTACCGTCGCGCAACTTCAGTCGGCGGAGCAATCGCGCGAAGCAATACACGCCGATCCCGGTCGCCACGGGCCCCACCAGCCACGCGGCGTGCAGCAACACCCCGATCGCCAGCATCGCGGGGCCGCCGGCGGGGAACTGGCCATATACCTTGCCGTTCCAGTCGAGCAGATGCATCGCACTGGTGAACCCGGTAAAGCTCGGCGCCGGCAGCCAGAGCCGACCGGACGCGAAGATGCGCGCCTGGTACAGTGAGATCACTTCGTCGATCAAGAGCGGTCGGGCAGAAAACACCAAGCGAGCCACGATCGCGCAGAGGACCACGACGGCAGCCGCAATCCCGAAATCCACGCGACGATCCCCCGAGCGCCAGCGGGCAGCGAGCCTCGCCCACGCACCGTCGCGCCAGATCGCTGGATAACGGCGGCAGGCGATTGCGGCGATCAATCCGGCACCGAGCGCAATAGCCCCTCCGCTGAGCCAGCCACTCAGGCGAAGTGCGTAGCCGGGAGCGTCATGCCCGCCAGGAATCCAGTTCGCAATCGGCAGGAACCCGAACACCAGCAGGATGAGAGCGGCAACGACCGTCACTATTTCGCCTCGACCTCTTCGTAGCGTGAAAGCTTCCGGTAGAGCGTGCTC
>JBOHRY010000003.1:0-3994 GCA_050732955.1 Gemmatimonadales bacterium
GTTCTGTGCTGCACTGTACGGAGGAATCGGCGCGTTGCGCTTCGAGAGCCGCACGCTGGTGCTTCACCCGGACGCCAGACGGCACCTGGGTGTGTTGTGCGCCGCACTCGCCCTCGCGATCGGTGCCGGGTTCCTGCTCGCGCCGTACGAAGTGGTGGCGTCGGCCGCCGCGACACTGAGCACCACGGCAGCGAATGCACGGATCCACACCGCTCAGCTCATGGTCGGCGTGTCACTCGCGACCGCGGTCTTGAGCCTGGTGTGGGCCCTTCGCGGTCGCAGCGCACTGCTTGCCGCGTCGTGGATCGTACTGGGGTTTGGCGCGGTGATCGACCGCTTCGTTGTGCCGGAGCTCGACGACACGAGCATTCCGACGCCGCGAATGCTCGCGACAGCGCGCGGGTTCGACACGCTCGCGTGGGGAATCCATGCCGCCGCGCCGCTGGCGGTATCGGACAGCATTCCGCTGGTCACCGGCGTCTGGGACGAAGAGATGCTCGCACGCGTCGCCGAATTCAGCGGCGGATCGATCGCTGCGGCGACGCAGACCACGATCAGCGATGCCGGCCACGCAGTGCCCGGCTGGCTGGTAGCCACTGCTGTGCCAGGCGACACGCCGCACCTGGTCGTGCTGGCAATCGCTGACGGTGTCACCACCGGCGCCGGTGGACCGATCGCGGTAAACGAATCCGCCGCAGATTCATCGAGCGCGCCGATTTGGACCGCCGTGGTTGACCCGCGCACGCGGCCTGATGGACCACCGTGGCGCGAGGCGCAACCCGGGGTCCGCGTAGGCGGGCCGTTCCGCCGCCTCGTGTTGGCTTGGGCGCGGCAGGCGCCCGGAATGCTTCGGTCCGAGTCGAGCCGCGAAGTGGATTGGCACCTCGATCCCACTGAACGCGCACGCGCGATCCTGCCGATGTTCGATTGGATGCCCGCCGAAATTGTGCTGATCGATGCGAGACCGACGTGGTTGGTGCAAGGGATCCTCACCACCCCGGCATTCCCCTTCGCGACTCGAGCCTCCTGGGGCATTCGGCACGTCGCCGGAGCGTTGCCCGCCGTGCTGGGCACGGTGGATGTCGCCAGCGGTGAAACTCGCTTCTACGCTGATCCGGCGGCCGATTCGCTCGGAAGGGCGTGGGCGCGACTCATCGGTTCGCTGATCATGCCGGCTTCCGCGCTGCCGTCGGGTCTGCGGTCGGCCGTGCCCTACGACTATGCCTGGTTCCGGGCTCAAGTCGAGGTGCTGCAGCGGGCGCCGTGGCGCGCTGGTCACACGGCCGCCGAACCATTGCCGCCGGTTCCGGCCTGGGTTGGCGCGTCGCTTCCCGCCCGGCAGGCCGTTCTCGCGGATTCGACAAGAGACGAATCAGAGACCGTCGCAACGGCGTACCGGATTGGCGGCAATCCGGAGGTACGCCTCGATCGCACCAACTCCGGTGGTGCGCTCGCCGGCGACGGTGCCGCGTTGCGTCAAGCCTGGGCGCGGACGCCAATTCAACTGCACCTCAACGATTCGCTTGCAGCCGCGGGCGATTCGATGCACCTCGGTGAGACGCGCTGGTACCAGAGCGCCAGCACGACCGCAGCGTGGCGACCGCTCTTCGCGGTGCCCCGTCGTGGCACGCCAACGCTGCTCTGGATTACGGTCGCCATCGGCGACCACATTGGTGGTGGACGTACGCCAGCGGCCGCGTGGACCTCGACCAGCCGAGCTGACCAAGCCGCACCGAATCGTGTCGCCGATGCGTCGGTGACGCTGGATCTCGCGCGACAATGGATGCGCCGCGCCGATTCGGCGTTCCGGCGTGGCGACATGACGGCATTCGGGCGCGCGTATGAAGAGCTTCGTCGCGCGCTCGGAGCAGGGCCGTGAACCGCCGGTGCTTGCGTGTGGCATCCGTCCGACCCGGCCGCTACTTTGCGCGCGGGTCGAAACTCCTGTCGAGGTGCACGTGAATCTGCACGAATATCAGGCTCGCGACCTGCTCAAGGCCGCTGGTGTGCCGTTGTCCGACGGCGATGTCGCCGTCACGCCATCCGAAGCCGAAGCGATCGCGCGCCGCGTCGGCGGGACCGTCGTGGTGAAAGCCCAGGTGCACGCCGGTGGCCGCGGCAAGGCAGGCGGTGTCAAGCTGGCTCGCAACCCGGCCGAGGCGGCCGATCACGCATCGCAGATTCTCGGCATGACGATCAAGGGATTGGTCGTGAACAAGGTCCTCGTGGTACCCGCGGCCGAAATTGTCACCGAGAGTTACGTGGGCCTCATTCTCGACCGCGCTTCGCAGAAGCCGGTCTTCATGGTGTCGGATGCGGGTGGCATCGACATCGAGGAAGTCGCGGCCAGGACTCCCGAGCGGATCACCAGGCTCGCCGTGGATCCGCGGTACGGTCTGTTGCCGCACCAGGCGCTGCGCCTGGCGCTGGCCCTGTACCGCAACTGGGATCAGGCGCGCGCCGCCATGCGGATCATGCGGCAGCTGTACCAGGTTTTCATGGCGAACGGATGTTCGCTAGCCGAGATCAACCCGCTCGTCACGACACCGGACGGCAAGGTGAGCGCGCTGGATGCCAAGATCGTGATCGATGACAACGAACTGGATCGGCGGCCGGATCTCGCCGTGCTGCGGGACGAATCGGCCGAGGAGCCGAGCGAGGTGGCAGCCCGCCGCGCCAACCTCACGTTTATCAAGCTTGAGGGCAATGTGGGGTGCGTCGTCAATGGAGCCGGGCTCGCGATGGCCACGATGGATCTGGTCAAGTTCTATGGCGGCGAACCGGCGAACTTTCTCGACATTGGCGGTTCATCCAATCCGGAAAAGGTCATCAGCGCGCTCAGGATCATCACCGCCGATCCGCGCGTGAAGGTGATTCTCTTCAACATCTTCGGCGGCATCACCCGCACCGATGACGTCGCCAACGGGATCGTCGCCGCTACACGTCAGTTCAAGGTGACGCTGCCGATCGTCATCCGGCTGACCGGAACCAACGAGGCGGCGGCATTCAAGATTCTCGAGAGCGTCGGCATGTCCGCGATGAACGACATGGATGCCGCGGTCTCGAAGGCCGTGACGCTGGCGAAGGAGGCCGCGTGAGCATCTGGATCGGCAAGGACACTCGCCTCGTGGTGCAGGGGATCACCGGCCGCGAGGGCTCGTTCCACGCGCGCCAGATGATCGAGTACGGGACCAACGTCGTCGCCGGTGTGACGCCGGGGAAGGGCGGCCAGCAGTTCGCCGACTCGGTACCGGTGTTCAACACCGTTGCCGAGGCGTGCGACGCAACGGGTGCGAATTGCTCCGTGATCTACGTGCCGCCGGCGATGGCGGCCGGTGCGATCGAGGAAGCGGCTGATGCGGGCATCCCGCTGGTGGTGTGCATCACCGAGGGCGTACCGGTACTCGACATGACGCTGGTGATGCCATATCTCGCCGAGCGCGGCGTGCGGTTGATCGGACCGAACTGCCCGGGCCTGATCACACCGGGTCAGGCGAAGGTCGGCATCATTCCGGGTTCGATCTGCACGCCCGGACCGATCGGGCTGGTTTCGCGTTCCGGCACACTCACGTATGAAGTAGTGCATCAGCTGACCGCCAATGGTTTTGGCCAGAGTACCTGCGTCGGTATTGGCGGCGATCCAATCGTCGGAACCGATTTCATCGCGGTGCTCGAAGCGTTCAATGCCGACCCGGATACCCGCGCGATCGTCCTGATCGGTGAAATCGGAGGTACCGCCGAGCAGGAAGCGGCCGAGTACATCCGAGCCGAAGTCAGGAAGCCAGTGGTCGGGTTCGTGGCCGGGCAGACGGCCCCTAAGGGACGTCGCATGGGCCATGCGGGTGCGATCATCTCCGGCTCGGCCGGCACGGCCGACGAGAAATTCGCCGCGTTCGAGGCGGCAGGGATCGGCATCATGCGGCGACCGGTGGATGTCGTGGAGCTACTGCGACAGAAGCTCAAGTAGTACTATAAGCAGCGCATGATAACATAT
>JBOHRY010000004.1:0-10452 GCA_050732955.1 Gemmatimonadales bacterium
GTATACCGCCCGGGACTTCGCGGCGACGCAGAACGAGATGCAGCGGCAGCTGCACGCCGCCGGCGCCGCCATCGATGGGGCCTGGTACTGCCCGCATCTGCCCGACGCGGGGTGCCTCTGCCGAAAGCCGGGAACCGCATTGCATCGCGAGGCCATCGCGACCTGGGAGATCGATCCCGCACGAAGCTGGTGCATCGGCGACCAGGTGCGCGACATCGAACCGGCCATCGAGCTGGGGTGCCGCGCGATGCTGGTGCAGTCCGGCCAGGGCCGCACCCATCTCCCGGCAGCCAAAGCACTTGGCGCGGTGGTCGCCGCCGACCTCCGCACCGGGCTGCCGCATCTGCTGGACTATACTTCAAGGTTGTGAGCTATCGGGTTGCCGTTGCCCTGTCCGGGCGGGGAAGCAATCTCGCCGCCCTCTGCGATTCGCTGGCCGTCGATCGGGTTGCCGAAATCGTTGTGGTGCTTTCCGATCGGCCGGCGCCGGGGCTTGACCTTGCGAGCCGCCGTGGAATCGCGACGCACCTGCTGGCTGACTATCGCAACCACACCGAATGGTTGCGGGTGCTTGCCGGCGCGAAGGCCGACCTGCTGGTGCTCGCCGGCTACCTGCGACTCGTGCCATCCGCGGTGGTCGCCGCGATGCGGGACCGGATCGTGAATGTGCATCCGGCGCTGCTGCCTCGGTACGGCGGACACGGGATGCATGGTTCGCGAGTCCACGCGGCCGTACTCGCATCGGGTGATCGTGAAAGCGGCGCGACGGTTCACGTGGTGGACGAAGTCTATGATCGCGGCGAAATCCTGGGTCAGGGACGCGTCGCAGTCCCTCCGAACGCTTCGGCGGATGTCCTCGCCGAGGCGGTGCTGGAGGTGGAGCACCGATTGCTGCCCGCCGCCGTGCGGGCCGCCGCCCGGGCGGGGCGTCCCGTCCCCTTTGATTTTGCGTGACGGACACACCCGACTGGAGATTGGCTGATGCCGCGTGCCTTGATTTCGGTGAGCGACAAGCGCGGCATCCTGGCGTTCGCGGAAGGACTGGCGCGCCTGGGCTGGGAGATCGTTTCGACCGGCGGCACGGCGGCGCAGCTGCGCGAGGGCGGGCTCACGGTGACCGCCGTTGATGAAGTCACCGGTTTTCCAGAACTCCTCGATGGTCGCATCAAGACGCTTCACCCGATGATTCATGCCGGCATCCTGGCCCGGCGCGACCGTGCCGAGCACGTGCGACAACTCCTCGAACGCGGCATCACCCGGTTCGATCTGGTCGCCGTCAACCTCTATCCATTTCAGTCGACGGTCGCCGACCCGGGCACCAAGCTCGAGGACGCCATCGAGAATATCGACGTCGGCGGACCGGCGATGCTTCGTTCGGCCGCGAAGAACTTCGAATTCGTGCTGCCGGTGGTCGACCCGAAGGACTATCCCCGCGTGCTCGAGTTGCTGGGACGCGGCGAGGTCGACTTCGACACCCGCCGCGAACTGGCCGCCAAGGTCTTCACCCACACCGCCGACTACGACAACGCGATCGCCGGATATCTGACGCCGTGGCGCGACACGTTGCCGGAGCGCGTCGCCCTGTCGATGGAGCGGCGACAGGTGTTGCGCTACGGCGAGAATCCGCAGCAACGGGCGGGATTGTACGTGACCGAGGAACCGCGCGGCATCGGCGACCTGGCGCAACGCCAGGGCAAGGAGCTGTCGTTCAACAACCTCCTCGATATCGACGCGGCGATGGCGGCCGTGGCGGCGTGGACCAATCAGGTGGCTTGCGCCGTGGTCAAGCACACGACTCCGTGCGGCCTGGCGCTGGGACGCAGCGCCGCCGAGGCGTTCGAGCGCGCGCGAGCGTGTGACCCGGTGTCGTCGTTCGGATCGGTGATCGCGTTCAACACGGTCGTGGATCGCGCGGCGGCCGACGCCATGGCGGACCTCTTCGTCGAAGTCGTCGTGGCTCCCGCGTTCCACGCCGACGCGCTGAGCCGTTTCTCCGCCAAGAAGAATCTGCGGGTCGTCGAATTGCCGGTCGTGCGGGCGCAGGCCGGCCTCGACTGGAAGAAGATTCGCGGCGGCTTTCTGATCCAGGACCAGTTCACCCTGCAAGCCAATGAGGACGCCTGGCGCACGGTCACGTCCCGCGAGCCGACCGCCACGGAACTCAATGACCTGCGTTTTGCCTGGGCGGCGGTGACCATGGTCAAGTCGAACGCGATCGTGCTGGCCCGGGACGAGCAGACGATCGGGATCGGCGCCGGACAGATGAGCCGCGTGGACGCGTCGTTCCTGGCGGTCCACAAGGCCCGGCAAGCCGGACATCGCACCACCGGCGCGGCGCTCGCGTCGGACGGATACTTTCCCTTCCCCGATGGCGTGGAAGAAGTGGCGCGGGCCGGCGTGCGAGCGATCATTCAGCCTGGTGGCTCGGTGCGCGACGCCGAAGTGATCGCAGCCGCCAATCAACTGGATGTCGCCATGGTGATGACCGGCGTGAGGATGTTCAGGCACTGACATGGAGCTGCCGTTGCAAGACGAGACCGAGAAGCCGCCCTACGGGTACGCCGCACTGACCTTTCTGGTCATTTTCGTCGTATACGTGCTCACGTTGTCGCCCACGACCGCATTCTGGGATACCTCTGAATACATCGCGGCGGCCAAAGTCCTGGGCATTCCGCACCCGCCGGGTAACCCGCTCTTCACCGTCCTGGCGCACGTCTGGGGGATGTTGCCGCTCGCCGCCAACTACGCCAAGCGCATCAATCTCTTTGCGGCATTCACCAGTGCCGCCGGCGCCGGCTTCTGGTTCCTGGTGGCCGAACGATGGCTGCGCAACATTCTTCCCGCCCGCGGTCCGCGCCTCGGCGCAGCTTTCGCGGGCATCTTCGCCAGTGCGATGGCCTGGACGGTGTGGAATCAGTCCACCGTGAACGAAAAGGTCTACACGGTTTCACTCCTCAGCATCGCCATGATCGTCTGGTGCATGGTCCGCTGGGCCGATCTGCCTGACGGACCGCGCCGCAACGGCCTGCTGATTCTCTCGGCGTACCTTGCCGCGCTCACGTCCACCAATCACATGATGGGTGTACTGGCGCTGCCGGTCATCGCGATCTACGTACTCTGGAGCCGGCCGCGCCTGGCGCTGCAGCCGTGGGTCATGCTGATGGCGTGGGTGTTGCTGCTCGGAGTCTCCGGGATCCTCGGCGACAGCCTTACCATCCTGACTCACGGCGGCAACTGGGCCAATCCCGCCTCGGCGCTGACCTATCACGGTACGGTCGATGGCAGTTCCGGAATCGCCGCACTGACGCGCATCGGCGGTCTTCTCGGTATCGTCGGCATCGCCGGGTGGGGGATCTACACCGACCGTCGCAATCCACTGCTCTATGTTGGCGTCCTCGCCGTGGTCGTCGGATTGACGCTCAACTACGTCTATCTGCCGATTCGCGCAGCGCAGCACCCACCGATCAACGAAGGCGAGCCGGCGGGATTCTTCTCCCAGGCCCTGAGTGACGTGCTCAACCGCCTGCAGTACGGCAAACCTCCTGTGTCGCAGCGGATGTCACCGCTCGGCGCCCAGCTCGGCATGTACTGGCACTACTGGAGCTGGCAGTGGGCCAAGGACATCGGGGCGCTCAGTGGGCTGGCGACCGGCCTCTTCACGGCGCTCTGCGCCTGGGGGCTCGGAATCCTGCTCAAGCGTGACCGCCGGGCCGGGGTCACGGCTGCGATTCTGCTGTTCACGCTCACGCTGCTGCTGATCTACTATCTCAATTTCCGCTACATGTTCACCTACCCGAATGTGTCGCCGGACGACCGTGAAGTGCGCGAACGAGACTACTTCTACGTGGCGTCGTTCGCCTTCGTCGGCGTGCTGCTCGCGGCGGGATTCGCCGCGGCCGTGCGTGCCACGGGAGAGTGGCTCGGCGACCGCGTCAATGAGCATCGGCGCTGGATCGCCGGCACGCCGGTCTTCGCGCTGGCGCTGATCCCGCTCCTGGGGAACCGGCTCAGCGCGCCGCGCAATCACGAAACACTGGCGAGCGACTTCGCGGTGGACATGCTGCAGTCGGTCGCGCCGTATGGCATCCTGATCACTGCCGGCGACAACGACACCTTCCCGCTCTGGTTCGCCCAGGAAGTGCTCGGCGTACGACGGGACGTGACACTGGCCAACCTGTCGCTCATGAACACCGACTGGCACCTGCGCCAGCTCAAGCGGCGCGTCACGCCGACCTTCAATCCTGAAGGGCAGCCGGCGATCTGGCAGCGCAACGGCGACACCAGCGCGGTGCCGCTCACCGGCATGCCCGAAGGGGGATGGCAAAAGCCGTCCACCCCGGTCTTCGCCGAAACCGAGGCTTTTCTCGACTCGCTCGCCGAAGTCATGCCAGCACCGAAGGACACCATTCCGATCGGCTCGATCTGGGTCAAGTTCGGCACCCAGACGATCACCAAGAGCGATCTCGCGGTCCTCTTCCTGATCAAGGACAATCTCGGCAAGCGGCCGATCTTCTTTTCGTGGAGTGACGGCGGGTACCCCGACACCACGCTTGGCCTGGAGCAGTATCTCGTGACCCAGGGCATGGTGCGCCAGCTTATGCCACGTCCGGTCACCCCCGGCGGGCCGATCGTCAACTCGTCGATGGGGCTGGTGAACGTACCGCTCACGCGCACCCTCCTCTTTGACGTGTATCATCCGGAAGCCGCAGCGCACGATCGGCCGCTGGGATGGTTCGATCCGCCGTCGGCGTCGATCCTGAGCCTCTACGAGATCGTGTATCGCGGTTCGGCGCAGGTACTGCTGCAGGCTGGTGACAGCGTCCATTCGGCGAAGGCGTCATCGATTGCCGACCGGATCGCGAAGTCGATCGGTAGTGAGTAAGCGTCGCGCCCGGTCGGGCGCACTGCTGTGGCTTGCCGCCGCATGGCCGATTGCCGCGCAACAACCGCGCGTCACGACACAGCACAGCGGGGTGCGAGCACTGCTGCAGTCAGTGAGCGCCGTGGATGAAAAGACGGTGTGGGTTGGCGGTGCGGCAGGAACGGTGCTTCGCACCATCGACGGCGGTGATACCTGGGAGAGCCGCGCGATCCCTGGCGCCGAACGTCGGGAGTTCCGCGGTATCGAAGCGTTGAACGCCAGCGAAGCCTGGGCGCTGAGCATCGGCACCGGGAACCAGTCGCGGATCTACCACACGACCGATGGTGGAGCGACCTGGACGGAACAATTTGTCAATCCGGATTCGACCGCCTTCTTCGATTGCATCACCTTCTTCGATGCGCGGCACGGCGTGGTGTTCAGCGACGCCTCGCGAGGACACACCGTCATCCTCCGGACCGAAGATGGCGGGTCGCATTGGGCATTCCTTCCTGCCAGTGCGGTTCCGGCCCCGCTTCCCGGCGAAGGTGGCTTTGCCTCGAGCAACAGCTGCATCGTCCATGCGGATCGGAGTCATGGCTGGATCGCCGCCAGCGAACCCGGTGCGAGAATTTTCGGAACCACCAACGCGGGATCGACATGGTCGGTTGTCGCTGCGACGACACCGTTCGTGCATGACAGTTCTGCCGGAATCACGGCGATCTCGTTTCGCGACGCGAAGCACGGCGTCGGTGTCGCGGCCCGCGTCGATCGCGCCATGGCGCACGATACATCCGCTGCCGCGGTCGCTACGACCAGCGACGGCGGCGTGACGTGGACACTGCGGCACCGACCACCCCAGCCAGGCTCGCTCTCCGGTGTGGCGCTGGTTCCCGGCGTGTCCGGTGCAACGGCGGTGATTGCGGGGTATGGCGGGGTGTTCGTCACGCGCAACAACGGCGACAGCTGGATGATGCTCGATCCCGGAGGATACTGGGCGGTGCGCGCTGCGGGTCGCCGGGCCTGGGCAGTCGGCACCGACGGGCGTATCACACGGATCGACTTCTAGCCCGCGAGCAACGTCTTCGCCAGACGGACATACAGCTCCGCACCCTCGCGGAGTTCGCGCTTGCTGATCTGCTCATCCTGTGTGTGCGCCACGTGGATCGACCCTGGTCCCAGTTGATAGCACGTACCCCACGAACCATGGATGGCGAGGTCGGACGCGAAGGCCACGGTGGTGGACGGCCAGCCCGGAATCGCCGCGGCGCGAGCCGGCGGCAGTCCCGGCATGAACGTCACCTCGACGCCGGGACCCGCCGCTGCGATGACCATCGCCCGCGTCGACGCATCGTCACCCACCAGGCGGATGAGCAATTCCGCTCGCGCGGAAGGCGCGATCACGTTGGGCGCCTCGCCGCCGGCGATGCGGCCGATGTTGAGCGTCGACGGCCCCAGTTCCGGGTCGGTCGGCAATGGCACGCGGCGAATCCGTTCCACGGCGTCGAGCAACCGCTCGATCGCCGAATCGCCGAGTGCGGGATACCCGGAATGCGCCGCGCGTCCGCGCACGTCGAGGACGACACCGAGCGTCCCCTTCTGTGCCGTGACGAGAAGATTCTCCGTGGGTTCGCCGTTGATCAGGCAGCGGCCCTTCGGTTGCAGTGTCACCGCGGCACGCGCGCCTGCCGAGCCGATCTCCTCGTCCACCACGAAGAGCAGGCCGATACCTGGCTCACCGCCGGCGACGAGCGATTCGGCCGCCGCGATCATCGCCGCGGCGATGCCCTTGGCGTCGCATGCGCCGCGCCCATACAGGGTGAGATCATCTTCCCACGCCGGCAACTCCGGGGGAACGGTGTCGAGGTGGGTCGAGAGCACGACGACCGGATTGCCGCGATGGGCGTAGAGGTTTTCGCGCCCGTCCCGCACGGGTTGCCGCGTGACCTGCCAGCCGAGTTCGGCGAGATGATCGGCGAGGAACGCGGTGACATCGTGCTCCCGGCCGGTCGGCGAGGGGATGGCGATCAGCGCGCGCGCGAGGTCGACAGGATCGTGCATGGGCAATAGCTTAATGGCGCAGGGCGTGGTGGCAGAGTGGTTGAATGCACCGGTCTTGAAAACCGGCGGGCCCGAAAGGGTCTCGTGAGTTCGAATCTCACCCACGCCGTCACGCCCGGACAACTTCAACTGAGGGGATGACGATGCGTCACTTTGTTGCAGGCGCGGTGCTGCCGTTGTTCGCCGTGGTCCCCCTTTCCGCACAGTTCGAGGGCACGGTCACGATGAACGTGCCGTCGAGCAAGGAAGTGACGGAAATGACGTACTACCTCAAGGGCATGCAGGTCGCCGCCTCCATCCCGGTCAAGAGCGGACAGATGGCCGGACAGACGATGCGAATGATCTGGGACCTCCCGGCCCACAAGATGACCATGCTGATTCCGATGGCGATGGGCAATGCCAAGGGAATCAAGTCGGTGGTGGACATGAATACGGCCATGGATGGGAAGGAGAACAACACCGACGTCAAGCCGTTGGGTACCTCCGAGACCATCGCCGGCTACAAGTGTGATGACTACGAGATCGTGGAGAACGGCAAGGCGAACAGCCGCATGTGCGTCACCCACGAGCTGGGATTCTTCGCGTACGCCGCGATGAGCGGTCCCGGTCCCGCCGCCGCTGCGCCCGCCTGGGCAAAAGCCTTCGGCAACAAGCCGATGTTCCCGCTCAAGGTCAGCAATTCCGAGGGCAAGGTCGTGATGGAAGCGACGGCCGTGCACCGGGAACCGGTGAGCGCCGACATGTTCGCGATACCTGATGGCTACATGGACATGAACGGCATGGGCAGCATGATGGGCGGTCGCGGTCCGGGCAAACCGTGAGTCAGACCATTCAATCCCTGGGAGAGCTCATGAAGCGCCGGTCCGTCGTTCTGGCATCCCTCGCGGCGGTCGTGGCCGCTCTACCGGCGGCGGCGCAGCTGCCGACCGGCATGTTCGTCATGGGGATTCACGCCAAGTTGCCCGATTCGCTCAAGAACATGCCCGTGCCCGGGGGCACTGCCATCGATCTCGAGTTCACCGTGATGTCGGACGGGCACCGCGTCGCCGTGGAAATGGCCCCCGGTGCCGGCCTGGTTGCCGCGATGCCGATGTTGTCGGGGATCAAGGTCCATGCGATGTATGCCATGGGCGTTGACTCGCTGCACGCCGGAGTGGTCCTGCCGCCGGCGCTGGCGAAGGGTGTGCCCGGCTATCGGGTCGATATCTCGCTCAAGATGCTCGATTCGCTGCGACAGGCGGGCAGTCACATCCTCGACTCCCTCGGGAAGAAGCTCGCCGATTCCGTCGGCAAGATGCTGCCTCATCCGACCTATCGCTCCCTCGGCACGACCGCGACCGTCGCCGGTATCCCCTGTGAAGAGTGGCAAACCATCGTGGCCAAGGACACGATCGAGAACTGCGTCATTCCCACACCGCCGATGCTGCATATGATGCAGGAGTACGTGAAAAACGCGCTCGGCGCCCAGCGGCTGATCGACCAGATACCTGGCCTCTCCGACGCCGCCCGGCAGGCGTACGGTGGTCGGGAGATGACATCGATCCGGACCACGAACGCACGGACCGGTCTCCGCGTCGAACTGGTGAGCTTTAGCTCGACGCCACCGGATGCGGCACGATTCGATCTGCCGCCGGGACTGCTGCCGATGCCCGGCACGCCCGGAAGCAAACCAGCCGGCGGTGGGAACGGCCTCGACCTGAGATGATCGCTGCGGCGCGGCGATGCTGGCTGCCGCTGCTTATCGCCGCCTGCAGCCGCACCAACGCACGCAAGCCGGACGCGGCGGCAGCGTTCGACGACGCCGAGGGCCACGCGGTTACGCTTGGCCGGCTCCCGGTGCAGCGGATCGTTTCGACGATGCAGTCGGCCACCGAATGGCTCGTTCTCCTTGGCGCCGGCGACCGTCTCGTCGCTCGTACCGACTACGACCGCGAACCGGGACTTGCCCACCTTCCATCGATCGGCGGCGGTCTGGACCCCAGTCCGGAGGCGGTCGCAGCGCTCAAGCCCGACGTCGTACTCGGTTGGCGCAACCGGTCGTCAGCAGACCTCGAGCACGCGCTGGCGTCGTTTCACATCCCGGTCCTCTCGTTCGAAACGACCGACACCGCCGACCTCTTTCGCAACCTGAAGCGCCTGGGCATCCTCGTGGCGGAGCCGCAACGTGCCGAATCGCTCGCCGCCGATCTCCGCTCGAAGTTGCGTGCGGTGCAACGCACCGCCTGTCCGCCGGAGGCGACATCACCGCCGACTGTTCTGCTGGTGCTCTGGACCGATCCGCCGATGACCGCGGGCGGCGGTACCTGGATGACGACGGTGCTCGACGCCGCGTGTCTGCGAAACGCCTTTGGCGACCTGCATGCCGCGTGGCCTACGGTGTCGATGGAGGCGATCGCCGCCCGGCGACCGGACTGGATCCTCACGTCGCGCGGTTCTCCGGGCCAACGGCTCGCCGAGCTCCGGAGCAAGCCCGGTTGGCGTGACCTGGATGCAGTCCGGAAGGGCCGGGTCATCGAGATTCCCGGCGATCTTTTCGCGCGTGCCGGCCCGACCATCGCGGACGCCGCCGCCGCGATCGTCGCCGCGCGTCGCGCGCTCGAACATGAGTAACGACCGCGGATGACACGCCCAGACGGCAACGTTATCTTCTGCCGGCGTTGGGAGCGATGGCCGAGTGGCTGAAGGCGGCGGTTTGCTAAACCGTTTTAGGGGGGTAACCTCCTAACGAGGGTTCGAATCCCTCTCGCTCCGTGAAGGCGTTAGGCGTTAAGCGTTAGGCGTTAAGACGACGTCGGGGAGATCCTCCTGATGCCTCCCCTAATGCTCAACGCCTAATGCCTAATGCTTGACGCTCAACGCCTAACGCCTAACGCTTTCTAACGAGCCCTCGCTGCCCCCCTCTCCACGCGTCCGTTTCGCTCCGTCGCCAACCGGCTACCTCCACGTCGGTGGCGCCCGCACTGCCCTCTTCAACTGGCTCTATGCGCGTCGCCATGGGGGCACCTTCGTGCTACGGATCGAGGATACCGACCAGGCGCGGAGCAGCGAGGAGCACACGCGAGTCATCCTCGACGGCCTCGCATGGCTCGGTGTCACGTGGGATGAAGGGCCGTTCTTCCAGGGCGAATACGCGGAGCGTCACCGCGCCGATGCGGAGCGTCTCGTCGCGGCGGGTGCCGCATACCGCGACTACCTCACCGCCGAGGAACTTGACGCCGCGCGGTCGCGCGCCAAGGCGCTCGGCGCGCCATTCCGGTTCGAGCGATCACGGCACGCGCTGTCGGCGGACGAACACGCCCGGCGAGAGGCGGCGGCGATGCCGTACGCCATCCGCTTCGCGATGCCGGATGAGGAGATCGCCTGGGACGACGCGGTGCACGGCCGGATCAGCTGGCATGGGCGAGATCTTGACGACTTCGTCATCCTGCGATCCGACGGGTCGGCGATCTACAACATGGCTGTAGTATCCGATGATATAGCGATGCAGATTACGCACGTGATTCGCGGCGACGATC
Organism: Gemmatimonadales bacterium; assembly: GCA_050732955.1. Lineage (GTDB taxonomy): Bacteria > Gemmatimonadota > Gemmatimonadetes > Gemmatimonadales > GWC2-71-9 > Palsa-1233. The sequence continues at coordinate 10,435 of JBOHRY010000004.1, forward strand.
ACGTCTCCAACACGCCGA
>JBOHRY010000005.1:0-4520 GCA_050732955.1 Gemmatimonadales bacterium
CTTCTTCGCGGTGATCCGACGGTTGTCGGAAGGGCGGAAGAAGCCGGAGCCGGTGGCGGGAGAAGCGACATGACTGATCTACCCGTCACGGCAAGAGTCGCGGAGCGCGGAGCCCGGAGCCCGGAGCCCGCGAGAATGGGGTTCCGCTGCGCGGGGTGGGTGCTTGCTGTCGGACTCGTCAGCGCCTGCGCCGTCGGTCCGGCGCACCATGTTCCCGAAGTCGTGCCTGCCACGGCGCACGTCGCGACGCCGGTGTCGCCCGATGCGCCGCTCTTCGACTCGCTTGCGCGCGCCGCCAACCTGCCGCCTCCGGCGCCGGGCGCGGCGTTCGAGGCCCAGGGAGTCGACGCCGTGGCGTGGCTCGATGTGTTGCGTGACACCGCGCTGGTCTCGCTGGTACAGTCGGCGCTTCGCGACAACCGCGACATCCACGAGGCCCTGGGCCGGGTGGATGAATACCGCGCGGCCGTGGGCACGGCGCGGAGCATGCTCTTTCCGGAAATCGATGCCAACGCGTCAGCCTCGACCAACCAGATCGCCATCGGTGCGTCGCCTCCGATCGCCTACAAGGCGTTGCGCGCCACTGCCGACCTGCAGTGGGAGATCGATTTCTGGGGCCGGATCCGCAAGGGCATTGCGGCCGCCGAGGCGGACCGCGATGCGCGCGCCAACGACGAGCGCGCCCTGGTGCTCACCATCGTCGGTGAGATTGCGGACGGCTATCTCGAATTGCTCGAGCTGCGCGACGATCTCGCCGTGTCGCAGAACACGCTGGCATCGCGACAGACGACACTCAACTTGTCGCGGCAGCGATTCTCGCAGGGCGTGATCTCGGAGCTTGATGTCCGCCAGTTCGAAGCCGATGTGGCCGGCGCCGCTACCAGCGTGGCGCAGTATACCCGGCTGGCTTCGCAGAAGGAGCACGCCCTGGCGTTGCTCGCCGGTCGCGCGCCGGGCGGGACGTTTGCCGCGGGAGCGCTCGATTCGGCGGTGACCGCGGTCCAGGTCCCGGATTCGGTGCCGGCGTCGATGCTGCTTAGGCGCCCCGATGTGCTGAGTGCGGAGCGTGACCTGGCGGCGGCGACCGCGCGGGTCGGGGAAACGATCGCCGCAGTGCTGCCGCGCTTCACGATCACCGGCGAATACGGCCGCCAGGCGCCGACCACGACCGACCTCTTTGGCCAGGAGCACGAGATCTACACGCTGCAGGCCGGTCTTTCGATGCCGCTCTTCGCTGGCGGGCGTCAGACGTCGGAGTTGAACGCGGCACGGGCGCGAGTGACCCAGGCGCGGGCGCATTACGAGCAGGTGGTGCTGACGGCGCTGAACGAAGCCGCCGATGCGCTGGTGGCAGTGCGCACTGATCGCGAGCAGCTGGCGGCGCAGGCGGCACAGACCACCGCGCTGCGCGATGCATACCGCTTGGCCGAACGGCGGTACGAAGGGGGCATCGCGAGTTATCTCGAAGTGCTCGATGCACAACGGTCGCTCTTCACCGCCGAGCTTGCGCTGACGCAGGCGCGCCGCCAGTATCTCGAGGCCACAGTGGAACTGTACAAGGCGCTGGGCGGAAGGTGGCAGAACGGAACGGGAGCGAGGTAGATCGCCGTTTGGAACGCACGTTTCCTCCACTTTTCAATTCTCCGGTCAGTCGGCATCTTTGCTTCGCTGTTCCCCCTCTGCACGTTCAGCCCGGAGTTCCAGGAATGTCATCACCCGCTGTCACTGTTCACCGCCGGACCGTCTGGTCCGGTGCAGCAGTTGTACTAGCCGTTGCCATGACGGGGGTGCCGGCCGCGCGCCTGCACGCCCAGGAAAAAGTCGACAACGCCACTATCGAACGCATCATCAGCGAAGAGATGAACCACAGCCAGGTGATGGACCTGATGAGCTGGCTGAGCGACGTCTACGGACCGCGGCTCACCTGGTCGCCGAACGCCACGCGTGCGGGCAACTGGGCGATGGATCAGATGAAGTCGTGGGGGCTCGCCAACGTGCACGAGGAAACGTGGGACACTCCCGCGGGCCTGGGCTGGGAGAACGAGCGATTCTCGATGATGGCGATCTCACCGATGCCGTTCATTGTGGAAGCGGTGCCGCGCGCGTGGTCGGCGAGCACCAGGGGGACGGTCACCGGGCCGGCAGCGATAGTACGCGCCGGATGTCTCGACGAACTCAAGGCGGACTACCCCGGCAAGCTCAAGAATGCTTTCGTGATGGCGGCACCGCCGGCCGATCGGCCGCTGGCCGATTTCGCTGCGACTGCGCAACGATACACCGATGAGGAACTGGCGACGATGGCGGCGGCCCAACCGCCCGCGCCGGGTGGTGGCGGCCGCGGTGGGCGCGGTGGCGCAGCGCCGCCCGCCGCGCGGTCGGCGGTCTGTCAGCAGGAATTCTCCCGCGACAGCACGGCTGCCGCGGCACGGGGCGGCCGGGGTGGACGCGGCGGTTTTGCGCGCCCCGGGCTCAATACCTCCGATTCCAGCACACTCCGCTGGATGGCTACTCAGGGCGTCGCGGCGATCCTGCTTCCCGACACGCGCCACACCGGCGGCGACATCGGCACCGACAATGGAGCGTCGCGGGCCAAGGGTGCGCCGCAGGTGCCGTTCGTGCACGTGGCGCAGGAATCGTACGGACGGATCGCGCGGATGGTCGAGAAGAAGGTGCCGGTGGTCCTCGAACTGAACATGCAGAACCGGTTCTTTCCGGAGAACAACAAGTCGTTCAACATCATCGGCGAGATTCCCGGCACCGATCCGCAGCTCAAGGACGAAGTCGTGATGATCGGTGCGCACTTCGATTCATGGCATTCGGGAACCGGTGCGACGGACAACGGAGCCGGGTCGGGCGTCATGCTCGAGGCGATCCGGCTGCTCAAGACGCTGAACCTGCAGCCGCGGCGCACCATCCGGATCGGCTTGTGGACCGGTGAAGAGGAGGGGTTGCTCGGTTCGGCGGCGTACGTGCGTCAGCACTTCGGGCTGCGCGACAGCACCGGATTCCATCCGACTGCGGAGCAGGCGAAATTCGCCGCCTATTTCAACGTGGACAACGGCAGCGGCAAGATTCGTGGCGTATACCTGCAAGGGATCGAGGCGGAGCGGCCGATCTTCGAAGCGTGGATGGGCCCGTTCAAGGGCATGGGGATGAAGACGCTGACGATCAGCAACACCGGCGGGACCGATCATCTGTCGTATATCGGCGTCGGATTGCCTGGCTTCCAGTTCATCCAGGATCCTCTCGATTACAGCAAATTCACCCACCACACCAATCAGGACGTCTGTGAGCGGTTGCAGCCGTATGACATGAAGTTCAACGCCGCGGTGGTCGCGAGTTTTGCGTGGCAGGCAGCCCAGCGCGATCAGAAGCTGCCGCGTCCGCCGGAACCCGGGCCGTTGACCGGGCGTGGCGGCCGCGGAGGCTTGTAGGCACGCGGCGCGATCAGCCCTCGGTGCGAAACAGGATCTTGGTCAGCGTGCCGTCGACGATGAACACGGTGTAGAACCTCCCCGTGTTTACGCTGCGGTCGACGGCCCAGTACAGCTTGCCGACCTTGAGCAGGTAGATCGACCGCGGCACCGAATCGGGCTGTTGCTGGTCCCGGTTGATGGTGCGCGCGGCGATCCGGCAGAGTGAATCGGATTGCAGCGGCACGATGCGATACTGGTCGTTGACGTCGAGTCCGGAGCCGTCGAAGAGGTAGCTGAGTTTCGGGAAGGAAAGCGTATACCGGCTGCGCGACAGCAGCGAGTCGGTGAAGTCATCCGGATGATGGCACGCCGGGGCAGGGTGCTGCGCCGACAGTGCCGACGCGACCATGGACAGTGCGGCAAGTACCGTCGCGAGTGAACCAGCGCCAATTCGCACGATGGTCTCCTCCATCCAAACCAAGGCTCGTTGAAGCATCGCCGGGGCGAGCCCAGGCCGGTAGTTCCCTGGCCCCGCGAATCCGGCATGATTCGCGCGGTCCAATCAGGTTCCGGCGCGATGCCGGGGCGGTAGCTCAGGGCCGGACATTGGCCAGCTGGCCGGCCGGCGGCCCCCACTCGAACAGCTTCCTCCGTTGCGCCTGCGGGGACGGACTGTACGTTGCCAGTGCGAGGCCTGCGCACGGCGCGCGGCAACAGGCTCCTCGTAAACCACAAAGAAGGGCCTTTGTGCCCGTGGGAACGCCCTGTCATCTCGAAATAGACGTGCGGGTCGCGTGACCGGAGCCGCGCGACTCTTTAGCATAACCGCTGTCAGTTTGGTTGGCGGCTTGCTTCTAAATGCCTGCGACTCCACCTCCTGCACTTGCGATCCCGTGCCGCCTCCACCTCAGGCCCCAATCGCTACCATCGTTGTGTCACCCGCGATCGACACTATCGGGGTCTTCGGGCAGATCCAACTCGTCATGGTTGCGAAAGATTCAGCGGGCAATGTGTTGTTGCCTCCGTGGAGCGTCTGGGAGTCGAGTGATTCCTTGATCGCAAAGGTGTCGTCCGGAGCGGTTCTTGGCATGTCCCCTGGTGGGC
>JBOHRY010000006.1:0-3505 GCA_050732955.1 Gemmatimonadales bacterium
CCTCGGCGCTCACATCGACAGCCGTTACTTCCGCCGCACGTGCCGCAAGGTGCAGGGCGAACGATCCGTGATAGGAGAAACAGTCGAGGGCGGTGCCGAGCGGCGGCACGAGTCCGGCGGCGAACAATCGATTCTCACGCTGATCGAGATAGGCGCCGGTCTTCTGTCCGGACCACGGCGCGGCGATCCAGCGAACCAGGCCTTCGCGCACCTCGACCGCCTCGGGGACCGCGCCCGCGACAACCTCCACCTTCTCGTCGAGTCCTTCGAGACGCCGGATCGCCACGTCGTGCCGGACAAGGATGCCCTCCGGCTGGAAGGTGTCGGCGAGCGCTTCGAGGATGGTATCTCGCTGGGTTTCCAGCGCTGCGGAGAGCAGCTGGACCACGAGCCAGCGGTCGTAGCGGTCGACGATCAGCGCCGGCAGGCCGTCGCCTTCGGCGTGCACCGCGCGCCATGCGGTTGCATCGATCGCAAGGCGCCGGGCGCGGCAACGCTCGAGTTGCACCCGCCACCAGGCGTAGTCGATCGTCACATCGGTGCGCTCGAGAAGGCGCAGCCGGATCTCGGATCGCGGCGAGCAAAGCGCCTGCCCGAGAAAGCGGCCACGATCGTCGCGTACCGGGACGATCCCGGGAGCTCCGGGTGACTGCATCACATCGCTGCGATAGATCCACGGATGACCCGACGCCCATCGCCGCGCCCCACGTGCCGACACGGTGGCTCCCGTCATGGCGGCGACGGACTTCCGGCGGGAACGCCTTCGATGCTGATTGCAGCGACCATGCGCGAGAATCTAGCCGCCGCCCTTCGCCTCCTGCTCGTGACCGACGACGACGCGCTCGCCGGCCGGGATGTGCTGACGGTGTGCCGTGCTGCCGTGCGCGGCGGTGTGACCGCAGTGCAGCTGCGTCTCAAGCGGATGGGGGACCGCGAGCTGCTGCACCTCGCGCGGCAAATGATCGGAGAACTCGACGTCCCCGTGTTCGTCAACGATCGTCTCGACATCGCGATCGCCGCCGGTGCGGCCGGCGTGCATCTCGGCGCTGATGACCTGCCGCCGGCGCTGACGCGACGGGTTGCACCAGCGGGTCTCGCCGTCGGCGCGTCAGTGGGCGACGTCGCGGAAGTCATCCGCGGAGCCACCGCTGATTACTGGGGAATCGGTCCGCTTCGGACCACGACGACCAAGGGTGACGCGGGCAGCGCTCTGGGACTCGATGGTGCGACGGCACTGCTACGCCAGGCGGCCGGCCGGCCGTGTGTCCTGATCGGCGGGGTGTTGCCGATTGACGTGGTGCCCGCCATCCGGGCCGGATTCGCAGGTATCGCAGCGGTCCGGGGTCTCCTGTCGGATACCGACATTGAGGCTGCCGCGCGCCGATACGCGGCGGCGCTCGACGCGGCAGTCAGTGGCGGCGAACCTTGCTGATGTTGCGCAGCTGTTCGTCGTAGGTGTTCGCGAAAAGGGTCCGGCCATCAGGTCCCGCCACGAAATAGAGGTACGACACCGGCGACGGATTCAACACTGCTTCGATCGCCGCGCGGGACGGATTGCCCACCGGTCCCGGTGGCAGGCCGGGATGCAGGTAGGTATTCCACGGCGAATCGAGCTGGTAGTCGACGTTGAAGAGCCGGCTCCGGCGTTCGCCGTCCCGAAGCAGATAGGCATACTGGATGGTCGGATCGGCATCCAGCGGCATGGACCGGCGCAACCGATTGCGGTAGACCGCGGCGATGAGGGGGCGCTCGTCGGGGCTGGCAGCTTCCGCTTCGACGATGCTCGCCAACGCCAGGAGTTCATTCCGGCTGAGTCCCGCCTCCTTCGCGCGGCGGTCCCATGTCGAGTCCCACGATCGTTCTCGCGCCGCGATGAAGCGGTTGAGCACATCGCGCGGTGCATCGAAGCCGCCGAAGTCGAAGCTTTCCGGTAGCAGCCATCCTTCGGCGCTGGGACCGGTGATTCCCCAATGCCGGAGCAGCGCCGTATCGCGTGCGGCGGCGAGAAGGCTGTCGTGCGGGATGCCCAGTTGCTGCTCGACGGTGCGGCCCAGATCGAACAGCGTTCCGCCGATCGGCACGGTGATGCGAAACCGGAGCGCTCCGCCGGTGAGCAGCGCATGCAGCACGGCGCCGGTACTGCTGTGTCGAGGGAACTGATAAATCCCGGCCTTGAGCCGGTGATCCGCGTGCGCGGCCCGGGCACGCACCATGAACCAGAGTCGCGACAGAATCACCCCGTGAGCGGCGAGCGAATCCGCGGCGCCGTGGAGGCCCGCGCCGGGGGGAATCGGCACGCGCTCGGGCGGTCCGGAGGTACCGCAGGCGGCGAGCACGAGTAGCGCAAGCAAATGCCGGCCGCTCTGTCGAGCCACGCGGTTCATCGCCGTGCGTCGAGCCAGCGCTGCAGGATTTCGGCGGCGGCCAGTTCGTCCATGCTGCCGGCACGCTGGCCGGTCTCCCGCGAGTGGCGCATGGCATCCACAGTAGTGAAACTCTCGTCGATCCAGTCGACGGGCAGCCCGGACCGCGCGGCGAACACCCGGCCCATTTCGCGGGCGGCTGTGCCGGCCGCGCCTTCGAGCCCGTCGTCACCGACCGGGATGCCGACGACGAGTCCCACCGGATGTTCTCGTTCGACGAGGGTCAGGAAGTCTCCGATCGGAAGCCGGCGTCCGGTGCGGCGCTTCAGGACCCCAAGCGGGGAAGCGACGAGCTGGGTTTCGTCGGAGATCGCGAGTCCGATGCGATTGGCGCCCCAGTCGATGGCGAGGATGCGTCCGGAGGTTGGGATGGGCATGCTAGGCGTCAGGCATCAGGCGTTGGGCGTTGGGGGATCTCAATGTCACACTCCCAATGCCTAACGCTTAGCGCTCAAGGCTTTCACTGCGCCATCGTCGCAAAGAATTCCTTGTTCGTCTTGGTCCGCTTCATCCGTTCCAGCAGGAACTCCATCGCCTCGACGACCGGCATGTCCGCCAGGAAGTTGCGCAGCAGGTATACCCGGTTGAGCTCATCCTTGTCGAGCAGGAGTTCTTCCTTGCGGGTACCGGACTTGTTGATGTCGATCGCGGGGAAGACGCGCCGGTCGGCCAGGCGCCGGTCGAGGACCAGTTCCATGTTGCCGGTGCCCTTGAACTCCTCAAAGATCACCTCATCCATCCGGCTGCCGGTGTCGATGAGCGCGGTGGCGATGATCGTGAGCGATCCGCCCTTGTCGATGTTCCGCGCGGCGCCGAAGAAGCGCTTGGGCTTCTGCAGGGCGTTGGCGTCGACACCGCCCGAGAGGATCTTGCCGGAGTGCGGCACCACCACGTTGTGCGCCCGGGCCAGTCGGGTGATCGAGTCGAGCAGGATGACGACGTCCCGGCCGTGTTCGACCAGCCGCTTCGACTTCTCGATGACCATGTCGGCCACCTGCACGTGCCGGTCGGCGGGTTCGTCGAAGGTCGAGGAGATGACCTCGGCCTTCACGTTCTCCTGCATGTCGGTCACTTCCTCGGGC
>JBOHRY010000007.1:0-6939 GCA_050732955.1 Gemmatimonadales bacterium
GGCCGATCGCGAGACCATTGGCAGCGCCGATCAGTGCTTCTCGCAGCACCAGCGCACGCAAGCGCGACGATGGCTCGGTGCGCGCGAGCAGGCGCCGAATCGATGCCGCGAGTGACTGGGTCCCGGCGTTGCCCCCGACACCGGCAACGACCGGCATCCACACAGCGAGCGTTACCATCCGTTGCACAGTCCCCTGGAAGAAATACACCACGGCTGCCGCGCCGAACGCGGTGACCAGGTTGACGTACAGCGAAGGCAATCGGCTGCGGACCGCCACGGTCCACGGGACGGCCGGAGCTTCGCGTATGGAGACGCCACCGAAGCGCAGCAGTCCATCGACGGCTTGATTCGCCGCGGCATCGCGCGCGTCGTCCGCGGTGACGCGCCCCAGCAGCCGGCCGCCACCGTCCACCACCGGTACGGAGGTAAGACCGTAGCGGGCGATCAATCCAGCGACGGTGGTTTGATCGTCGCCAGGCCTGACGCGGTGGGTCGCGGGCGACATGACATCGCGCACCTGCGACGCTGGCGGCGCCAGCAGGATCTCCTGCAACGAGAGAACGCCGGTCAGGCGCCGGGCCGTATCGATCACGAAGACCTCGGTGAGGTCCGCCACAGCCGCCGTCTGTCGTCGCACCGATTCGAGCGCGAATCCCACGGTATCCAGCTCGTGCGCGATCACCAATCGGGACGTCATCAGTCCGCCGGCCGAGGTCACCGGATATCCCAGGAGCCGCCCCAGCGCGCTCGCGTCGTCGACGTACGCGAGAATCGGCTGCCGCTGCTCGGGCGTGAGGCGTCCCAGCAAGTCGGCAGCGTCGTCGTCCTCGAGTTCGGCGAGGAGCGACGCACCGTGCGCGGAATCCAGCCGCGCGAGGAGTGCTTCGGGGCGAGCGGCGGGCGCCATCTCGATCAACGCCCGCGCGGCCAGTCTTGCAGGAAGCACTTGTACGAGATCCAGCTGCAGGCGATCGGGCAGGCGGCTGAGCACTTCACCCAGGTCAGCCGGCGGAAGCACCAACGCGCGGTCCACGAATGCCGCCATGCGACCTTCCCGCGCCAGTGTGACGAGTTCGCCGGTCTCACGACCGGAGACACTCATGCTGACGCGCGGTCGAGATTGGTGATGGCCGAAACTATACGGCGGATCACGAGACGCTCGACGCGGACCGGCGATGCCTGCAAGACGTCTACTTCGAGGCCGCGCAGCGTGAACCGCTCGCCCGCAACGGGAATCCTCCCCGCCAGCTGGGCGAGCAATCCGGCGAACGATGTCGCGTTGGTTGCCGGCAGCTCGACCTCGAAGTGTTCGGCCACCGCGAGCGGCGACACCGAGCCATCCAGCTCGAGCAACGAGCCGGCCGGCAGGGCCGGCGCCGGCGTTCCCGCGTCCTCTTCGGCGATCTCGCCGACCAGCGCTTCGAGCAGGTCTTCGAGCGTCACGATCCCCGCAGTCCCGCCGAACTCGTCCACGACCACCGCAAAGTGCTGGCGCTCGCGCTGCATATCGACCAGCAGGTCGCCGGCTCCGCGCAGCGCGGGCGCGAAGGATACCGGCCGCAGCGGAACCGCCTGGCCGGCCTGGTGCTTGAACAGGTCGAACGCATGCATGACACCGACGATTTCGTCGAGCGACCGGCCGTAGACCGGGAGCCGCGAGTAGCCGCTCTCGGTGAATACCGCCTCGATCTCGGCGTCGGTCGCGTCGCGCGGGATGGCAACCAGGTCAGTCCGCGGCGTCATGACCTCGCGCACCTGCCGACCCGAGAACGTCATGACGCCTCCGACCATGACCAGTTCTTCGCCGCCGACGCCCGACGCCGAACCCTCGCGCGCCAGCGACTGGATATCGTGTGTCGGATCGGCGCCGCGCGCCGGCAGCACCACGCTGAGTGCCGCGGTCCAGCCGGAAAGAAGTGGCGACATCAGTTCGACAACGCGCTCGGCGCGTGGCGTCGTGAGCCACCGGGGCAACAGATAGCCGCCAAGCAACGTGGCCGGCACACCGATCACGACGATGAACACGGCAAGTTCGAGGAGCGTCGCCCGGCTCAGGAATCCGGGGATCGTGGCCCCGACGAGTCCGACGCCGAACGAAGCAGCCGCAGTGGCGGCCACAACCTGGCGTTCGGTCGTCGTCAGCCACGCCAGTGATTCGCGAGTGCCGCGAAGACGCCGCGCGATGGCATCCGCCACCGCGACGCGCGCCGTGGTCACCAGTGCCACGGCACTCGCGGAACCGGCGAACGCGATCGCCAGCCCGGCGACGAGCAGGACCCACGTCATGACGCGCCTTCGCCCGGCGCCAGCGGCCAGACCGTGATGCGGCCGACACGCCGGCGCGCCACGCTGTCGACCACGAATCGCCAGCCGCCGATGACACGCTCCTCGCCGGTGCGAGGGACGTGACCGAATTCGGCCAGGACCAGGCCCCCGACCGTGGCGACATTCTCGCGGCCAAAATCGTGCTGCAGCTCTGCTTCGAGGTCAGCGAGCGGAACACCACCCTGCACCACATAACGACCGTCGGGATGATGCAGCAGCGGCGCCACCTCGTCGACGTCGTGCTCGTCCTGGATTTCGCCGACGATCTGTTCCAGGATGTCTTCGAGGGTGACCAGGCCGGCCGTGCCGCCGAATTCGTCCACGACCACGGCGAGGTGCCCGCTGCCGCGCTGGAAGTCGCGCAACTGGCGATCGAGATGCTTGGCTTCGGGGACGAACTCCGGCGGACGGATCAGGCGCTGCCACGGCTCGCGCTCCAGCGCCAGCTCGTGGAGGCGCGGCAACATGTCCTTGGCGTGGAGGACGCCGACCACCGCGTCGGCGTGCCCTTCCAGCACGACCAGCCGAGCGTGCTCGCTCCGTCGAAGCGTGGCGAGGACATCCGCTTCTGACTCCGACATGTCGACCGACACGATATCAATCCGCGGCGTCATCACTTCCGCCACGGTCATGGCGGAGAGCGAAAAGACACCTTGCGCCATCTCCTGCGGGGTGGGCCCGCCGTTACGAGAATTGGTATCGCTGGGTGCCGCCGGTGGGTCGATGCGGGCGGCCAGCGCCAGCAGCGGGCCGAACGCTGGCTCGGCGCGCAACGCCAGCATCCTGGCATAGGGCACCAGTTCCGGCGCCAGAACCGCAAGCAATCGCGGTGCGAGATCCCCGACCGCCCATACGAGGAGCGTCACCAGCACCACGCGAATGAGCGCGGGGACCGGCGGATAGGACCACCACGCCACGACGGTTGCGGCGAGCGCGCCGGCGATCGTCAGCAGCGTCAAGTGCATGATATGCAGCGAACGGGCAACCGGAATCCGCTGGTGCGCGGCCTCGCGGGCCAGGGCTCGGGCGCCGAGACCGGCGTCCCCTTCGCCGGCGAGCTGCATCAACGCCGCGGCAAGCATCACCAGCCCCGCGAGCGCAGGGAGCCCGCGAACCAGCTCACTCACCGGAGTGCCGCCAGGTGTCGCTCCTGGGCGCGCCACATGGCCGAACGTGTGCGCGCCTCACCGCCAGGATGGTCGAACCCCAGGACGTGCAACGCACCGTGGACCACCAGGCGCAGCAGCTCGGTGCGAACCGGCGTACGGTGCGAGCGGGCGTTCCGCGCCGCTGCGTAGCGACAGATGTAGATGTCGCCGGCGAGCGAGCCATCTGGCTGCTTGAGCGGGAAGGCGATCACATCGGTCGCTCGATCGTGGCTGAGGTACGCGGCGTTCAGGCGCCGCATCACACCCTTCCCCACGAACGTCACCGCCACGCGCGCGGTGCAGCGCTCGCGCCGGAGCACATGATGCACCGCCGCGCGCACCGTGGCCTCGGGCAGGGCGCCGGCATGACCGCCGACAACCACGTCCGGCGCGGATCCGGAAAGCATCACCCCGCCTGATCGTCAGCGTAGGCGCGGATGATGTCCTTCACCAGGCGGTGCCGGACCACATCGGCCTCGGTGAGATAGTGGAAGGCGATCCCTTCGATGCCCGGAAGGATTCGCTCGATCTGCACCAGTCCCGAGTCCTCGCGTTTGACCAGATCGATCTGCGTCTTGTCGCCGGTCACGATCACCTGGCTGTTTACGCCGAGGCGGGTGAGGAACATCTTCATCTGCGCGCCGGTCGTGTTCTGCGCTTCGTCCAGGATGATGAACGCATCGTTGAGCGTCCGGCCACGCATATAGGCGAGCGGCGCGATCTCGATGGTCCGGGTATCCAGCGCCTTCTGCACGCGCTCATGCGGCATCATGTCCTCGAGCGCGTCGTACAGCGGGCGGAGATACGGATCGACCTTCTGCTGCAGGTCACCGGGGAGAAATCCCAGCGATTCACCGGCTTCCACCGCCGGGCGCGCGAGCACGATACGCTTGACGCGCTTGCGCGCGAGCGCTTCGACGGCCTTGGCGACCGCAAGGTACGTCTTGCCGGTGCCGGCTGGCCCGATCCCGATCACGATGTCGTTGGCCTGAATCAGTGCGAGATATTCGCGCTGGCCGGGTGTCTTGGGAACGATGGCGCGGCGGAGGCCCGGGAGCACGATCTTGCCGGTGTCACCGGCGGGGCCGAGCTCGCTGAGGTGCCCCTCGGTGGCGATCCGGAACACGTCTTCGGCGGCCACGGACTGGCCGCTGCGCGCCAGGTCGATCAAACCCTGAACGACAGGCTGCGCCCGCAGCAACTGGTCGGCGTTCCCCATCATGGTGACCGCGTCGCCGCGCTGCGACACGCGAACACCCAGTGCCCGCTGCAACTCGGCGAAGTTGGCGTCGTTGACGCCGGCCAGCAACAGAGGATCGGCACCGTCGGCACCCAGACTGATACGTGCTTCGTCGTCCTTCATGACCCGCCGGCAGCCGTGGACTGGAGGTGCAACGCCGCAAGTTCCGCCGGATCGACCGTGGTGGGCGCGCCTTCGAGCAGCGCGCGCGCCGCGGCGGTCTTGGGAAAGGCAATCACGTCACGCAGCGAGGCTGCACCGGCAAGGAGCATCACGATGCGGTCAAAGCCGAGCGCGAAGCCGCCGTGCGGCGGCGCTCCCGCCGCGAGCGACTCGAGAAGGAATCCGAAGCGCCGACGTTGTTCTTCCGGCGAGAGGCCAAGAAACCGGAAGACGGTGGACTGCAGCACCGGGTCGGTGATCCGGATCGAACCGCTCCCGAGCTCGGTGCCGTTGTAGACGGCGTCGTAGTGGAGCGCACGGCAGCGCCACGGCTCGGTCTCGAGAAAGGCCCGGTCATCCGGATGAGGAGACGTGAACGGATGATGGGTAAACACCCACTCGTGCGTCACCGGAGAGCGCTCGAAGAGCGGAAAGTCCACCACCCAGGTAAAGGCGTGCGCCTGGGTCGGTGTCGCGCCCGGGCGCCGGATCAGGAGTGTGCGCACGGCATGCAGCGCCGCCGAGGTAACCGACGCCGTGCCCGCAACGGCCAGCAACAAAGCGCCGGGCTCTGCGGGCACCGCGTTTGGCGCGGTCGCCAGCACCGGAAGCGCCTTGGTGCCCTGGCCTTCCCAGCCGCTGTCGGTCCGCCGCGCCCAGATCAGCCCGCCGGCACCGGCAGCTTTCGCCGCCGCGATCAGTTCGTCGATGTCGCGTCGCGAGATCGCACCGAGGCCGGGCGCCACGATCGCGCGCACTTTCCCGCCGTCGTCCACCGCGACGTGCACCCAGTCAGCTGCCGGCAGGACTCGTGGTGTGACGTCCTGGATCTCGAGTCCGTACCGCAGATCGGGCTTGTCGATCCCGAACCGCTCCATTGCATCGTGATGACTCAGTCGGGGAAACGGCGTCGCGACCTCGTGTCCAGCAAGTGCCCAGAGATCCGCGAGGACCCGCTCGACAACGGGTAGCACATCCTCCTGCCCCACGAACGAAGCCTCGAGATCGATCTGGGTGAACTCCGGCTGACGGTCCGCGCGGAGGTCTTCGTCGCGGAAGCAGCGAGCCAGCTGGAAGTACCGGTCGAACCCGGCCACCATGAGGAGCTGCTTGTAGATCTGCGGCGATTGCGGCAAGGCATAGAACTCGCCGGGCGACACCCGGCTCGGCACCAGGTAATCGCGCGCCCCTTCCGGCGTCGGCTTGGTGAGGATCGGAGTCTCGATTTCAAGAAAGCCGAGTTCACTCAGCGTGGCGCGGGCTTGCTGCAGCAATCGATGACGCAGCATGAGATTGGCCTGCAACTCCGGGCGACGAAGATCGAGGATGCGATGCTCGAGACGCAGCTCTTCGGAGGCGAGCTCTTCACCATCGCGACGCGCGACCGGAATCGCGGGAGTCGCAGCCGGCCCGACGACTGTGAGCCGATGCACTCGGACCTCAACCTCGCGCGTGCTCATCGAGACGTCACGCGCCGGATCGACCCGCAGCGCGACGACGCCGTCGACCAGCAGCACAGTTTCCGGGCTCGCATGCGCTGCAGCGGCCAGCACATCCGGCGACGTCCACTCCGGATTGCAGGACAGCTGGACCAGCCCGGTCCGATCGCGGAGATCGAGAAAGACCAAACCACCCAGATCCCGACGACGATGCACCCACCCACCCAGACGGACGGCAACACCGACCGAGTCCCGGGCAAGTGATCCGCACCAGTGGCTGCGAAGCGAAGTCGTTGCCTGCGAAGCAGTTCGGTCCGTCAGTGTGTACCCTGGAAGCGAGGAACTGGCTAAGGTAACCCGCGCTTGGGGGGTGCGGCAACAAATTGGCGGGAGCTTCGAGGTTCATAACTCACGTGAGATTAGGAATCGTAACATCGACAAGCGCAACAGGTTCCGAGCGATTCATCTTGGGCTCCCGTTCGCGGAGTGGCGGGGCGAATGAAGCCAGAAGCCGCTGGCTCATATGCTTACTATTCCCCGATGGCGACCACCACGACGATCCTCGATCTCGACCCCGCAGAAGCCGGCCGGCGCATCGCAGAATGGGTCGCCAAGTCCGGGCTGC
>JBOHRY010000008.1:0-10012 GCA_050732955.1 Gemmatimonadales bacterium
CGCGTACGCTGACCGATCCTCGGTCAGCGGCCGCTTCAGACAGCCGATCCTCCTCTGGCCGGCACCCCAGTTCGCCCACTCCTTGCGCTGGGTTGTTCCCGGCTTGCTTACCATAGGGCCGGAATAACTCACGGCTCATGGCTCCGGGCGGGCTCCGGGCTCCGGGCTTGCTCCGGGCTCTCAACTCACGGCGAGCCCCCGGCTCAAGCCTCTGGGCTCTCGCCTCGTTCCGCCTATTTTGCGCCCAGCAATTATCACAAAGGCCTACCGGATGAAGATGCTTGTCCTCGGCGCTGGCCTCCAAGGCTCCGCCTGCGCGCTCGATCTCCTGCTCGATCCCGAAGTCACCCAGGTGACCCTGGCCGACATTCATCCCGACCGGATGGCCCGCTTCCTCTTCAGCCGCAACGATCCCCGGCTTCACGCGGTGACCCTCGACGTCACCGATCATGCCGCGGTCTCGGCCATGATGGCCGGGCATGCCGCAGTGATGAGCGCGCTGCCGTACTACTACAATGGCGAGATGGCCCGGCTGGCCGTGGCCGCTGGTTGTCATTTCGCCGATCTCGGCGGCAACACCCAGATCGTGATGGACCAGAAGAAGCTCGACGCCGAGGCGCACGCGAAGGGCCTGTCGATCATGCCAGACTGCGGGCTCGCGCCGGGAATGGTGAACATCCTCGCGGCCGAGGGAATCCGTCGGCTCGATGAACCGGATCGGGTCCGCATCTTTGTCGGCGGTCTGCCGCAGCATCCGGAGCCGCCGCTCAACTACCAGATCGTCTATTCACTCGAAGGAGCGCTCGACTACTACACCACGCCGTCGTGGATCCTGCGCGATGGGAAGCGCACCACGGTGGATGCGCTGAGCGAACTCGAATACGTCGAGTTTCCGGCACCGGTCGGCAAGCTGGAAGCCTTTCATACCGGCGGCGGCATCTCGACGATGCCGTTCACGTGGGAAGGAAAGGTCCGGGAGATGGAATACAAGACGCTCCGCTATCCGGGCCACGTCGCGATCATGAAGCCGATCCGTGAACTGGGTCTACTCGACGTCAAGCCGACGATGGTGAAGGGACATCCAGTGGTACCGCGCGATCTCTTCATCGCGTGCGTCAGTCCCAAGCTCACCAAGCCGGACGGTCACGATCTGGTGGCACTCCGGATCATCGTGAGCGGCAAGAAACATGGCAAGCCCGCGAGTACCACCTTCGACCTGATCGATTACTTCGACGAAGCCCATCACGTCTCGGCGATGATGCGGACCACGGGATACTCGTTGTCATTGACCGGACTCACTCAGGCGCGGCGCCAGGTCATTCGATTCGGAGTAACGACACCTGATGAGGGAATGCCATTCGATAGATACGTTGAAGGACTGCACAAACGCGGGATCGCGGTGCGTGAAACGATAGCTGCTAAGCATTAGGCGTTAGGCGTTAGGCATTAGGCAACTGCGGATGGGCGAAGACGTTGCCTAACGCTCAAGGCCTCATGCTTAACGCCTATCGTAGTCTATCGTTTCTCACCAGCTCCACCCGCTGCTGACGTAGACCCGTGCATCGCCGTGCGCGACAGCGACCGTTGCCGTGAGCACCGCATTGCGCAGCAGACGCAGTGCGACGCCGCCGCCCAGGCCGAGGGTGGTCCCCACCGGTGCGTTGGTCGAACTCACGCCGTCGTACTTGGGTAGTGGGACCGGTGGATCGCCACCGAGAACCCGGGTCCAGTCCCCGAACGCCAGGATCGCGACAGCGCCTCCGGTAAACACGAACAGGTCGTGGCGCAGCTCGAGCGACTCGAATTCGACGCCTCGCGATGCGCCGGCGCCGATAGGTAGCGCGCGGTTCGACTCCGGACCGCCCCCCGCCACAAACTCGTTTTCCCACGCCGGAACGATTCGCGCCGCGTCGATGGTGGTTTCCTCGAACTGACGAAAGCCGGCCTGACCCGCCAGCCGCGTCCGTTCGCCGAGCGGAACCCAGATCTCCTCCCTCATGTATACTCCCGCGTACCCCGTCCCCGCGGATCCAGCGAGGGCGCCGCCCTGGAACAGGTAGCCGCGGCGTGTGTCGTACTCGCGGTCACGGTGATCATAGATGAGGGCAAGCCGGCCGCGCAGGTCGGTTTCCGTCACCGCCGTTCCGGCATTCGGCCCGGCCTGGATCGGAATGTTCACATGCATCGCTTCGGCGCGCAGGGCAAGCCGCCAGTGCGCACCCATCACCCGCGTGAGATCACTGCCGACAATCTCCCGCGTGGCACTCGATGCGATCGGGCTGCCGACGATGTATTCCGCGCTCCGTGAAGCTTCTGCGATCGCCTGCAATCGCCACCCTGGTGCCAGTCGCGGGAAATTGCCCTGGATGCGCAGGAGCCACGCGTCCCTGGTGGAATACCCGCCCTCGATCGCCACCTCCCGATCGACCGACGTGCGGGCGTCCCAGCGCGAAGCCTGAAACCAGACCACGCGGCCGAGGGGCATCAGCCCGTCGTTGGGTGAGCCGACGACGTATGGGAAATACGACAGGCGCCAGGGATACGCCTGCGTCGTATCCTGCGCCGACGCCGGGCTCAGCGACGCCGCCGACAGCGCGAGGAAGATCGCAGCGATGCACGCGACGGCTCGGGCACCGCTTCTCTCTTCTCCCGTCTCTCCCACTTCTCTCTTTTCCCTTCTCCCTTCTCTCGTGCTATTCGTCACTCGAACAGCACCGCACACTCTTCTTTTCTCGGCCCCTTTTCGTCGCACACCGCGAACGGCGACGACGTCATCGCGGCAGCACCGTATTCACCGGCCTTGTTGACGGCGTAATACTGCAACTGGAACGTGGGGCGACCGTTGGGTCCGATCCAGCGCGCGGGGATCACCGTCATCACCTGCTTGAGCGTCGCCAGCGCCGCATCCTTGGGATGCATGCCGCGCCGCATGTTCTCCACCGTGAGGAAACCGCCCGACGTCATGATGTTGGCTTCGCCGAGCCCGGTGGAACCGGCCGCGCCGACATTGTTGTCCGCGTAGATCCCCGCGCCGACGATCCCCGAATCGCCGACGCGACCGGGAACCTTCCACGACACACCGCTTGTCGATACCAGTGCCGCGATGTCGCCTCCCGGCGTGACCAGCGTCATCGGACAGGTGCCGGTGGTGTACTTCACCATCTTCTCGCTATTGGGCTCGTCGATGTAGTTGTCGTTCGGGCTGAGATTGGCGCGCCAGTGGAGCCACGCCTCGCGTGATGCCGGTGTCAGGAGGTCCTCCACCTGGTAGCCGTACGACACCGCGAAGCGCTGCGCGTCCTTCCCGACCAGCATGATGTGATTGGTGTACTTCATGATCAGCCGTACGATCTCGCTCGGCGTCTTGATCCCCTCGAGCGCTCCCACCGCGCCGGCGCGCTTGGTGGGACCGTGCACGCACGCGGCGTCGAGCTGCACCACGCCTTCGGCGTTCGGCAGCCCGCCGTAGCCGACCGATTGATCGCTGGGATCGAGTTCGACCAGCTTGACCGCCTCCACGCCGGCGTCCAGCGGATCGGTTCCCCGGCTCATCGCCTCGACCGCCTTCGCCATCCCGCGCAGTCCATTCTCGCTCCCCACCGTGCAGGGTCGCGAACGCCGGCTTCGCAGCACGAAAGGCGCCCCGAAGAGCTGCTCAGGAACGATGGCGCTGCCGGCAGCGGCCGCACCGGCGGCACCGAGAAATGAACGACGACTGAGTGACACGATCGAACTCCGGGAGGTGAGACATGAAAGCTATTCCCACCGGCGTGGGTTGTCTTCAAGATGCCGATTCGGGGTATCCGCCTAGCCCCCGAGCCGCTCGATCAGCGCATGGAATCGTCGTTCCAGCCGCAGCGCATCGAATGTTGGCCGCACGCCGATCCAGACCAGGTCAGTAGCTCGCAGGGTGGCCGCCCGTTCGAGCGCATCGAGGGCTCTGTCGGTCTCGCCCAGGGCGACCGCAATCTGCGACAGCAGGACCGGGGAGACGTATTCCGATCGCGCCTGCAGCTCGAGGGTGGCCAGCAGCCGACGGGCGGCAGCGCCGTCGCCGTGAGCGGCATGCGCCACCCCCAGCGTCGCCACGATTTCGGGGCTTTCACCGACCAGCGTCAGCGCCTGCTCGAGGTGGCTGATGGCGGACTCCGGCTGTCCCGCCGCGATGCAGGCCTGCCCGATGAAAAAGTACGCCATTCCGAAATCCGGTTCGCGGGCGAGAAGCTCCTCGTGTTCGGCGATGGCGCGGGCGTAGTCTCCTTCGAAATAGTGGATCAGCGCCCAGCTCGAGGCCACCACCGGCGAAAGCGGGTCGAATTCCCGGGCGCGGACGAGTTGCTGCCGGGCCTCTTCGAACCGCTTGCGCGGAACCAGCAGATTCATGGCGAACCACTGATACGCCGTCGGCGCCTGCGGCTGCTGGGCGATGGCCAGCTCGAAGTCCGCTTCGGCGGCAGCCCAGTCCCAGTCATACATCCCACGTACGCATGCTCGCGCCACCAACGCGTCGGGCTCGGTCGGTTCGAGACGCAGCGCGCACTCGGCCGCCTCCCGCGCGCGCGGCATGGCGTCGCCCGGCGCCAACTGGCCATACACCGCGAGCGTGACGTACGAATTGGCGAGCGCGGCATGTGCCGCGGCGAAGCTCGAGTCCAGCTCGATGACCCGGCGCAATAGCGCCAGGCTCTTCTGCATGCCGGTTTCGGTTCGCCGATTCCACTGGAAGCGCGCCTCGAGAAACCGCTGGTATGCCTGCAGGTTCTGCGTCGACGCGGGACCGCGCGGCGCCGGCTCGTCGAGCAAGCGGATCCGCAACGCCCGGACGATCGCACCGGTGATGTCGTCCTGCACCGCGAACACGTCGGTCAACTCGCGGTCGTATCGCTCGGCCCAGGCTTCGTAACCGGTGCGCGTGTCGATCAGCCGCGCCGTGATCCGCAGCCGGCTGCCGGCGCGACGGAGCGTGCCTTCGAGCAGGTGTTCCACGCCGAGTCGGTGGCCAATCACGCGGGCGTCTCCGCCGTGATCCTTGAACATGGCCGCCGAGGTGCGCGCCACGACGCGGAGATCCGGCAGCCGGGCCAGCGCGAACGTCAAGTCGTCGCTGATGCCATCGCTGAGGTAATCGTCGTCGTGACCGCCGCTCGCGTTCACGAAAGGCAGTACCACGATCGATGTTCCGGCGCGCGCCGGCGCGATCGGCGGCGAGGCGTCGCCGCCGAATGCACTCTCGCGCAACGCACCGGCGAATTCCACCGCGGAGGTGAATCGTTTTGCGGCATCGGGCGCCATCGCGCGCGCCAGTACCTTGTCGAACGACGCCAGATCGTCCCGCCGCGCTCCGAGCGAGGGCACCGACTGCGTGGTCTTCTGGTGCAGGATGGCAACGACCGAATCGCCGGTATGCGGCGGCACCCCGGCGAGCATTTCGTAGGCGACGCAGGCAAGGCTGTAGATGTCGCTCCGCCCGTCGATGTCCGCCTCGCCGAACGCCTGCTCGGGGCTCATGTATTCGGGGGTACCGAGCCCGGTGCCGGCCAGCGTCAGGCGGACTTGACCGATCGACTCGATGGCGCGGGCGATGCCGAAATCCGCCACGACCGCGTGATCGGCCAGGAAGAGGATGTTCTCCGGCTTGATATCCCGGTGCACGACGTGGCACCGGTGCGCGAATGCCAGGGCGTCGGCGACTTCGCGGACGATATCGAGCGCCTCCGCGACGGGAATCGTCCGCGACTGGTCGAGTCGGCTGCGGAGCGATCCGTCCGCGACGAACGGCATGGTGTAATACAGCATCCCGGCGGACTCGCCGGAGTCGTAGACCGGAAGAATGTTCGGGTGTTGCAGCCGGGCGGCGATCTCGATTTCCCGGGCGAACCGATCGGCTTCCAGCGCACTGCCGATCGCGCGACGCAACACCTTGACGGCCACCGGACGTCCGTGCTTGAGGTCCACGGCGCGATAGACGTCGGCCATGCCGCCGCTGCCGATCTTCTCCTCGATGGCGTAGCGGTCGCGCAGTGCCGCGCGCAAGTCTTCGACGTCGCTCACGCAGACTCCCGTCCAGTGCTCCCGAAGTTACCGGCGCGGGGGAACTGGTGCCAGCACGCTTGGCGTGGCGAACTGGTTATCGTGCTTGACGGTCCAGCCGCAGCGCGTCAGTTTCTGGCGCCATACCAACAGGAGCAGATCACATGGACGCGGCGAGCGCGATCCAGCAGTGGCTCGAGGCGTCGATCCGAAGCAGCGGGTCGATTGCCGGTACCGTCCACATCCAGCGCGACGGCGACCTGTACCTTTCCGCCGCGGTCAACATTCCGCCGCCGGTCATGGAACGCGTGCGTCACGTCCCCCGTGGCAAGGGAATGGCCGGCATGGCGCAGGTTCAGCGCTCCGCGGTCCAGACATGCAACCTGCAGACAGAACCACCGGGCAGGATCAATCCGATGGCGAAGCTCGTGTCGGGACAGGCCGCCATCGCCATTCCGGTCTTCGGGGCAGACGGCCAGGTGCGGGCGGTGGTCGGTTTTGCGTTCGCCGAAGAGGGCGAGTTGCCGCCCGATCAGGTGCGGCAACTCTCCTCGCTCGCGAACGGCCTCCCGATGGATGCCTAGGCGGCGTCCGCGGGCGGCCAGGTGGCAGGCTTGTTCAGCGACAGCTGATAGTTGGCGCGGAAACGGCTGATCTTGCCGGACGCGCCGAACCAGAGCGTGTGATCAAAATCGTTGTAGAACGTCTTGCCGGTGTACTTGCCATTGGCAATGTTGCCGGTCAAGGTGCCGCTTTCGATGCCGATGACATGGACGCTTCCACCGCCCTCGAAGTAGAGCATCGGCTTGAAGAGCGTGTCGACCTGCTGGCCATTGGGACCGATCAACTTGGCGAAGAAATCCTCCACCCCGCTCAGGCCCTTGAATACACCGGTCGCGAGCGCGAAGTCCGGTCCGTACGACATCCACACAATGTCATTTTCCAGCAGCTTCATGATGCCCGGCATGTCGTGGGCGATGAATGCGGCGTACAGCGCCTTGGCGGTCGCCAGTGGATTCATGGTTTCTCTCCTTGGGTGTGGTCAGCATGCAGCACGGTCTCGCCACGGCGGATCCAGTCGAGCCAGTCCTGCGCTTCGGGTGAGACCGAGGTGAAACGGATGGTGTAACTCCCGTCGCCGTCGTTCGACGCCACCTTGGCGAAGATACAGGCGGTGTCGGTGCCGTCGATGGGCAGCCGAAGCCGGAGATTGGCGAACCGGTCGATCGGCTCGCCCGTCCGGAGCGTGGCGCCCGACGACGACAGCGCAACGAGCGACCCCTCATGCCAGCCGGTGCCCGCGTGATCCTCCCCGAGGACCTCGATCGCGACCGGAGCCGGCGATTGCAACGGCTTCAGCTCGGCGGATGCGGCCGGAACGCTGAGCTCGTAACGGCCGCCGATGCCGGTGACCGCCAGCACCTTGAGCGGCTCGCTGATCCCCTTCGGATGGATCACGAACTCGCCGGAGGTGGCCACCGGCGACGGGACCAGGCTGAGCGTCGATTCGGACGCGAGGATCTGGCCACCGACGGTGTACGACTCGATCCGTGCGGCGACGTTGACCGCCCGGCCGACCACGCCATACTTGGCGCGCTTCTCCGAACCCACGTTGCCCACCACGACCTCGCCGGTGTGCAGGCTGACGCCCATCTCTACCGGCGGAAGCCCCAGCTTGCGATTCATCAGGTTCACATGGCGCATCGCGGCCTGCATCTCCACCGCACACGCCACGGCGCGCTCGGCATGGTCACCGAGACGAATCGGTGCGCCGAAGATGGCAAGGATGGCGTCGCCGATGAACTCGTTGACGGTGCCCTGGTAGCGGAAGATGATCTCGGTCATCTCGCCCAGAAAGTTGTTCACGATGCTCACGATCTGTTCCGGCGGCAGACGATCGGTCAGCGGCGTGAACCCGCGGAGGTCCGCCATCAGGATGGTGACCTCGCGACGCTCGCCCCCCAGAGTCAGCCCTTCCGGTGATTCAAGCAGTGCGGAGGCTACGTCGTCGCTCAGATAGCGACCGAACGCCTGACGGATGAAACGGTTTCGCAGGTCAAGCTGCCGGGTGCGCTCTTCGATCCGTTGCTCGAGTTGTTCGTACAGCTCGGCGTTGCGGAGCGACACGGCGATCTGTCCGGTCAGGAGCGACAACCCCTCGATCCGGTCCTGAGTGAAGGCCCCGGCCGACAGGTTGTTCGTGAGGTAGAGCAGGTTCTCGACGCGGCCCTGATATACCAGCGGAATGCACAGCACCGACTTGGCCGCCGAGGCCCGGATGGTGGGATCGTTCTGGAACGCGCCGTCCTGGGTCGCATGGCGTAGCACGACGGGCTCCATGGTCCGCAGGCCGAACTGCACCACGCCAGACGAGATCCAGCCGGACTGGTCGATCGGCATGTCCGTCCGCTGGATCTCGGATGCGTCGGCGTCGCGGATGGCGGAGACCCGCGGGCCGGTCGGCGTGACGTGGATCAGCGCGCCGCGCTCGGCGCCGGCGGTTTCGACGACAATGGTCATCAGCTCGGCCAGCAGCGCATCCATGCGGATCTCGCGCGCAATCGCCTGTCCGGCGCGCAGGAAGCTCTCGGGCTCGAAGCCGCGTAGCGCCGCAAAGGACGTGGTCCCGCGCACCGTTGCGTGCGGAGCGACGTCGCGCGGCGCCTCGCCGCGGCGCCGGCGCAACAAGTCGGCCTTCGGACGCGCGCCCAGACGATCGAAGGCGTAGATCGCATCGTCCAGAAAGGAACCGGCAAAGCGTTCCAGGCCGATGCCATCACAGAAGTCCGCCGCGCGTTCGTAGGCGATGCCTTCGTGCAGGAGGAATCCGTGAGTACGCGCGGCCATCCCGGCCTGTTCGTAGAGTCGAATCACTTCCGCGACGCCGTGGCGTGTGGTGTCGGGCGCGAGGGCGGCGATCTCGGCCTGCACCAGCAGCACCCGGTGGTGGAAGTTGACCGGCGCCATCACGTCCCAGGCTTCGAGCAACGCGAGACTCTCGCGCGCGCGGACCAGATGGCCGGCGGCGTCGGGTGACGTGCTGGCGGCATGGGTGAACGCCAGCGCCGCCGCGAAGTGATACTCCGCCAGCAGGAACATCCCGGTGTTCGCGACGATGAACGGCTTGGCCTGGTCCACCAGGTCGGTCGCGTCGGGTCGACGGTACAGGCCGGCCAGCAGCAGTCGCGAAATCGCCAGGCACGACAGTGAAAGAAAATCGTTGTGCTTGAGCCATTGCTCGTGCGCGACGGCCTCGTCGAAGTCCGGACCGCTCAGGCGCTCGGGGTCCGTCTCACCGGAAACGGTGAGTGCGATCTGTCGCGCCAGCATGAAGGCCCCGGACGCCGGCGCCAGTCGCACCTTCTGCAGCATCAACAGCCGGCCGTCGCAGGCCGCGCGCGCTGCGGCGAGGTCGTGCCAGAGCAGCACCGAATAGAACGCCTCGAACGTCGCCGAGTATCGCACGTACTCGAAATCGCCCATTTCGAGTGACGCGGAGCACGCGGTGGCGAGATAGGGCAGACTGCTCGAGAGGTGGTTGCGCCAGTGATTGACGAACGTGCCGAACACGAAATTGATGTTGGTCACATTCTCCGATGAGCCTTCGCGATCGAGCATCGCCAGGGCGAGCTGGCCAAACCGGTAGCTCGTGTCGAGGTCTCCCAGGCCGCCGGGAGCGTTGAGCACGGCGTAGGACGAGTAGGCGACGGAGGAGTGCGCGGAGTTGCCGTGTTCCATCGACAGATTGATCTGTTTCGCGACGATCAGCGGATAGATCGCCGGATAGCCGATGTAGGCGGTCGAGGTCATGAACACCAGGATCCGCAACGCGGCGATCTGGGTCGCATCGGTCATGGCCGGGAGGTCGATCAGGCTCTCGATGGAACGCTCGCCGAGCCGTCGCTTGATCAGTTCCAGCTCCTGTCCCGTCTGCCGTCCGATTTCACCGGGATCGGTCGGCAGCTCGATGCCGAGTCGTTTC
>JBOHRY010000009.1:0-2354 GCA_050732955.1 Gemmatimonadales bacterium
CCCTCGAGCCGATCGCTCCATCGCATGACGCGTTCGCCGGCTTCGTCCTGGGTGCGGCAATACGCCCGGGTGAAATCCACGTCGCCGAATTCGGTACGCGCCCGGGCCAGCGCGTCGTCGTGCGACATCCCCTCCCGCTCGAGTTCGGCGGCGCGGGTGCCGAGATGGAAAGCGAGTTCGGCGTCGACTTCCGCGGCGATCTGACGGCGTGATCGCCAGGGGAACCGGAACCTGAGGCGCGGCGTCATCGCGGCGCCAGCACCCGCGCCACTGCATGCGCGTAGTCGCTCCAGACGGCGGCGCTGCTCCGCAGCTGTGCCGTGCCGGCGCGTGTGAGGTGGTAGAACTTGGCCCGCCGATTGTTTTCCGAAACACCCCACACCGACGCCACCCAGGCTCGGCGTTCGAGACGATGGAGCGCCTGGTACAGCGCCGCACCGTCGACCACGAGCACGCCTTCGCTGCGCGCCTCGAGCCAGCGTGAGATCGCGTAGCCGTGCATCGCATCCCACGCCAGCGCACGCAGCACCAACAAATCGACGGTCCCCTGCAGCATTTCGGGCGGCGTTCGCGACATCAGTGCTCTCCAGTCATCAGATGAGTGGAATGATAGCCGCTCGACTTCATGGCCGGCAACTCTGCCATTCGTTGCGCCGTCAGCCAGGCTGGTGAAACGTTTCAAATGGCGTCGCCGATCGTACCTGCCTCCTCCAGCAACGACCGCCATGTCCCGCCGCAGCCGATTCTCCCGCCTTCCTCGGGTCACCCCTGATTCGAATTCGTCGCGGAGTCCGCCATGCCCAGGTCCCTGTGCACCACGATCGTTGGTTTCGCCATCTTGATCACAGCCTGTTCGGGAAATGGCGCAACCCCCGGCGCCACTGTCGCCTCCGTTGATATCGCGCCACCGAGCGCGACGGTCCTTGCCGGACATACGACACAACTGACGGCGACGCCGCGCGACGCAAGCGGCGACCCGGTGGCTGGCGCCACCCTGACGTGGACTTCGGCGAACTCGGCGGTGACAACCGTGTCGAGCGCCGGCCTCGTGACGGGGGTCAGCGCCGGCGGCCCGGTGACGATCACGGCCAGCACCGGCGGGGTCAGCGGCCACGCGAGTATCACCGTCTCGGCGGCGGTGGCGTCAGTGGCGGTTACTCCTCCGACGCCGTCGATCGTGGCAGGGGGAACGGTACAACTCACCGCCACCGCCAAGGACGCCAACGGCGGAACCCTGGCCGGCCGCTCCGTGACATGGATGAGTTCGGACAATTCGATCGCGACGGTTTCCACCGATGGACTCGTCACTGGTGTCGTAGCTGGCAGCCCCGTGACGATCACGGCAACGAGCGAAGGCGTGAACGGCACCGCAAGCGTGACGGTCACTCCGGTACCGGTGGCCTCAGTCACCGTTGCTCCGCCGACCCCCTTGGTCGTGGTTGGCACGACGGTGCAGCTCACCGCGACAGTCAAGGACGCGGGCGGCAACACGCTGGTGGGTCGCGCGGTGACATGGGGCACCTCCAACGGTGCGGTCGCCACCGTCTCGAGCAGCGGTCTGGTTACCGCTGTGGCAGTGGGCGGGCCAGTCACGATCATGGCAACGAGTGAAGGAGTGAATGGCACTGCAACCGTTTCGGTCACGCCGGTGCCGGTGACGCTCGTCACGGTATCCCCGGGAACTCCGTCAGTGGCGGTAGGTACGACGGTGCAGCTCACCGCAACAACCAAGGATGCGTCCGGCAACACGCTCGTCGGCCGCACGGTGACATGGGGCACATCCAACGGCGCGATCGCCACGGTGTCGAGCAGCGGACTGGTCACCGCCGTCGCAGTCGGCGGACCGGTGACGATCACTGCAACGAGTGAAGGGATCAACGGCACGGCGAACGTGACGGTCATCGCCGCGGTGGCGCAAACGATCTACTGGACGATGTTCAGTCCCGACCCGGCGATTCCGCAGATCCAGGCTGCAGGCCTTCCGCTGGCACCCGTGTCACCGCTGACGAACGTACCGTTCAGTGCAACGATGCGCGAAACGGCCGGGATGACCTTTGATGCCAGCGGACGGTTGTGGGTGATCAGCTTTCCGACGGACGATCATCCCGTCGCCGCCGTGTTTCTTCCCCCCATCACTGCGGCGAGCGTACCTGCCCTGATATTCCCGTTGCCGGGTTCGCACGACATCGACTTTCTCTCCTTTGACCACGCCGGCAACCTGTGGGCTTCGGATTGGACCAACCAGCGTGAATACATGTTCACCGGCCCGTTCGCAACGGCCAGAACTCTGGTCCCGACGGTCACAGTGACGCTGCCTGGTTTCACGCCCACCGGAAATGCCGTCGATGCTGCCG
>JBOHRY010000010.1:0-2878 GCA_050732955.1 Gemmatimonadales bacterium
GCGCTGGTCTTCCAGCGCCGCCGCCGATTCCGACCGCAACCGCTCGGCGTCGTCGAGATTCTTCTTGATCAGCGCCTCACGCTCCTCCGTCATCTGCACCAACGGCGGAAAGACGTACTTCCTGAGCAGCAGAAAGAGCATGATGAAGACCACCCAGGTCCAGATGACGAGACCGATCGTCGGCTGGAACGGTGCCGGCAGCGAATTCATGCGACGACTCCGTGCGAGATCATGCCAGGAACTTGAAGAGCAGTGCGAAGACCAGCGCGATGATCGAAGTTCCTTCCACCAGCGCCGCGAACAGGATGCCGGCTCCGCGGATCGCGGTGGTGGCTTCCGGTTGACGCGCGATGCCGCTGGCGACGTTGCCGCCGATCAGGCCGATGCCGATGCCCGCGCCAATGGCGGCGAGGCCCAGTCCGATACCGGCGCCAAGCTGGCCGTACGAAGCAGTGGCAGCGGCACCTGCCGCCTGGGTCTGGAGCAAAATGGGGAGCAGCATGTCAATCGTTCCGTT
The DNA here is from genome assembly GCA_050732955.1 of Gemmatimonadales bacterium. Classification (GTDB taxonomy): domain Bacteria; phylum Gemmatimonadota; class Gemmatimonadetes; order Gemmatimonadales; family GWC2-71-9; genus Palsa-1233. Next base: position 518 of record JBOHRY010000010.1, read on the forward strand.
CGCAAGAGGGAAGATCCGTTGTTGTTCGCATCGCTCGCCGGCGCGTCCGTCTCTTCCGGAACGAGGCGCCTTCGATGGAGGTCACCGAGCCGAAGCTCAACCTCCAGGGCGGTCATGACCGCCCGGACCGGCTCCGCGGGGTGCGCGAGGAGCCGACCTGGTGCAATTGCTAGTGCGCTTCCAGAATGATCCCGATGAAGACCGCGAACAGCAGCGCGAAAACGTACGCCTGCAGCGTCGCGACCAGCAGCTCGAGCAGCATCACCGCGAGCACCATCAGCGCCGCGCCGCCGCCGAGCGCCCAGCTGGCCAGACCGAGATGTCCGAACATGAACACGATGCCGAACATCGTGAGGATCACGAAATGTCCCGCCGACATATTGCCGAAGAGCCGGACCATGAAGGCGAATGGCTTGACGAACTTCGACAGCAACTCGATCGGTGCCATGAAGATCGACAGCGCCAGCCCGCCGAGCTTCGGCAATCCGTCCACATGCGGGAAGATGGTGCCCATGTAGCCCTTGAATCCGAGCTTCCGCATCCCGGCGCCTTCGATCACGACGAAGGCGATCAGGCCCAGCGCGCCGGTGACGGCGAGATTGCCGGTGGCGGCGGCGCCCCACGGCAGCAGGCCGAGAAGGTTGCAGACCAGGATGAAGAAGAAGAACGACATCACCAGCGGCGCGAAGTGCGCGCCGTCGTGCGGCCCGATGCTGTCGATCGCGATCTCCTGGCGCACCCAGAGCACCAGCGCCTCCATGGCGCCGGCGTAGCCACCCGGCGCGCGGCCGGCCAGCTGCGCCTTGTGCACCCCGCGCGCGGCGATCTTGAGCGAAACGAAGACGATAACCGCCGCGAGAGTGATGAAGACGACGTGTTTCGTCGGCGAGAGATCGATGGTGACGTTCCCGAGATGAATCGGCGCGAAACGCGGCAGGTGGATGGTGCCGATCGGCTCGAAGTCGAGCTCGTGGGCATCTCCCGTATGGTGGAAGATCATCTCGCCGATATTAAAGTCCTGCGGCTTTCCCTGCATCATCGGGCCAGTCGAGTCTCCAGATAGAGCAATGGCAACACGGTACCGAGATATCCCAGTGCGCTCGGCCACGGGGCGAACGTGGCGCGGTCACGACTCACTGCGACGGCGAGGAGCACCACACCGAGCATCCGCGTCGCAACTCCCGCAGCGTACACCTTGAGGTGGTCGAGGGTGATCTCCGTCCCTGACCGACCGGGCAACCACGCGGCGAGCAGCTGCATCACGATCGCCACGCCGCCGAATACCGCGGCCGCCAGCGCCGCGTGGCCGCCCCAGACCACCAACGCCAGCGCGGTCATGAGCACCGCGCAGGCGAGTCCCCACCCGATCCGCGTGCGCTGTCCCTGACGCGAAACCACCCTACTTGATCCCGCCCGGACCCCTGAGCCGAAGCCACGCCCAGGTACCCCCCAGCCCGACGCCAGCGACCACTCCGACCAGCATCAGCCACGGCGGGGTGCCGAGCCGCCGGTCAAGCCACCGCCCCAGCAGGAGAAAGAGCGTCACCGTGAGCGCGAAAGTCATCGCGACCGTGAGCAACGCGTAGCCCTGCCCCATTTCCTTGCCGGTGTCGCCTTCCGGGCGTTGCACGGCGCCAAAATTAGGAGTTTGTGAAATATTTCGCAAGCAAGAATTTGGCCGTCAAATCCGGCTGCGAGACTGGCTTCCGCACCTCATTCCACCTTACTTCTCACCACCCGAACCCTTCTTCCGGCCCGGTAGCGCATGACCACGACCGCCCCCCCGACCGACGACGTCCGACAACTCGAACAACTCGCCCGGGCGGTGGAAAGCCTCCGGGGCCAGGTCGCCGAACGGATCGTGGGACAGCGCGAAGCCGTGGACGGCGTGTTGACCACCCTGCTGGCCGGGGGACACGCGCTCCTGGTCGGCGTTCCCGGCCTCGCGAAGACACTGCTGATCTCGACGGTAGCCGAAGCGCTGGCGCTCACGTTCAATCGCGTGCAGTTCACGCCCGACCTGATGCCGGGCGACATCACTGGCACCGAACTCGTCGAAGAGGACGTCGCTACGGGAAAGCGATCGTTCCGCTTCGTCCCGGGACCGATCTTCGCGCAGGTGGTGCTCGCCGACGAGATCAATCGGACGCCTCCCAAGACCCAGGCGGCGTTACTGCAGGCTATGCAGGAGCATCACGTCACCGTAGCTGGGCAGACGTACCAGCTGCCGAGTCCGTTCTTCGTGCTGGCCACGCAGAATCCAATCGAACAGGAAGGGACCTATCCGCTCCCCGAGGCGCAGCTCGATCGCTTCTTGCTCGAGATCCACGTCGGCTACCCCTCCGAGAACGAGGAGCAGCA
>JBOHRY010000011.1:0-3508 GCA_050732955.1 Gemmatimonadales bacterium
CTGGTACATGTTGTACCAGCGCTGGAAACCCGGCTTTGCTTCGATTGCCTGAGCGTTGACCCCGGGATCAGGCGGCAAGAAGATCAGGACTTTCCCCTTGGTCTGCTCCAGCGGCAGCACGGTCAGAGTGTCGAGGATGGCACCGATATAGACCGATGGAGCGTCGTTTTCCGGACGAACCAGCCCGCTGCTCTGCGCAATGAAGTCAACGCCGCCGTGATACACCGTGGCACCCACTGTCACCGTCGACGCGGTGTCGAAGCCGCGGACCACCACCGGAATGTTCTGGAAATAGGTTCCGCTATCGCCTGCCGGCTGCAAGCCGAGCCGGCGCACTTCGCGCTCGATGTAGCTCGTCGCGCTCAGGTGAGCGGGCGTGCCGACCTCGCGACCACGCATCGAGTCATCGGCATAGATGTAGAGCCGGGTCATCAGGTCGCAGGCACTGATCGCAGCGACCGTCGGTCCGCCGGCGTACTTGAGCGGCAGGTCGCCCGGGCGCATCGCGGGACATGATTGCTGCGCAGCGGCTGTGCCGACAAACGCCGGAACGAAAACGAGTGGGAAAGCCAACACTCGGAGGATGCGGCGGATCACGGTACGTCCACGAAAAGGGTCCTGAGCAATACGCGGACGGGCGACATCGCGTTCACGTTGTCGCCCGCCGCAAGGAGTGTATCGGGAAAAACTACTGCTTGCAGACCGTCGCCGGAGCCGGGTTCGGCTTGGGATGGTCGACCACGACACGGTGATCCAGATCCGCGACGCGTGCGGCGATGTCGAAAATCAGGCTGTCGATCCGCGCCATGCTGCCGTACCGGATGTACTGCGGCTCGTCGGTGGCCTGGTGGTAGTCGGAATGGCCGCCGGTCGTGAAGAACACCACCGGCACACCCCACTTGGCGTACGACCAGTGATCGCTGCGGCAGTAGATGTTCTGCGGGTGACCGTCGGCATCGATGTGGTAATCGAAGTTGATGCCGTAGCCCTTGTCCTTGTTGACTGATTCCACGAGGTCGCCGAGTTCGGTCGAGAGCCGTCGCGAACCAACCAGCTGCAGGTAGCGGTCGCCGCCGTGAAGTACCCCGCCCTCCATCGCCTGACCGGTCACGTCAGTCGCCGCGCCGCGCCCGATCATGTCGATGTTGAGTTGTGCCACGATCGAGTCGCGCGGCACGGTCGGATGATCCATGAAGTAGCCCGACCCCCACATGCCATGTTCCTCACCGGCGTGCCACACGAAAAGGATCGAGCGCTTTGGCTTGAAGTTCCCTTTCGCGAACTGCTCCGCAATCTCCAGCACGGATACCGTCCCCGACCCGTCGTCGTCGGCACCGTTGCAGATGGAGTCGGCGCGGGCCGGATACACCTTTCGCAGATCCGCGATTTTCGCGTTGATGTCGGCCCATTCCGCCGACGTGATCGGGTTCGCCCGGAAATCCCGCCCGCCTTCGGCGCCGGCCGGATGACCGACCGCTCCATAGATCTTGAGCGAATCGCTCTCGCCATGAGGACAGCCCGTTCCGATATGATCGTTGTGCGCGCCGATCGCGACGTACTCACCCTTGAGCTTCCGATCCGAGCCCGGAAGGATCGCCACGACGTTGCGGCCCGGAAGCGCCGCATCAGTGAACCGCAGATCCGCCGAGACGGGTTTCCCGACGGTCCCGGCAGGTGCGCTTGCCGCCGGCATGCCGAGGATCGTGTCCAGCACGCGACTCGTTACGACGAGGTTGATCAAGCCCGGCTTGTCCGATTCGAGCACCTCGGCGGCTTGCGGTGGGTGAATCGCTTGGGCAACCCGCGCCGGCGGAATGCTGTCTCCTGCGGACGTAATGAAACCGGCTGCCACCCGAGTCATGGCCTGATAGTTCTGGAAACCCTGGCTCTTCACGAACGCCGCCTGATCGAACCCTTGCGGAAGTCTCATCAACGTGTGCAGGTACACGAGCATCCCCGCGGCGTCGGCCCCCTTGGGTGCATTCAGCGTGTCGAGTACGGTGCCGCCCCACACGAGGACCTTCGCGCCCTCGAGGCGGCGCAATGATCCGCTGCTCGACGCGAGAAAGTCCGTTCCGCCATGGTAGGTCGTACCGTTGATCGTCATCGTAGACGTGGTGTCGAACCCGCGCAGCAGCACATGAATGTTCTGGAAATAGGTTCCGTTGTCCCCACCGGGAACTAGACCGAGTCTCCGCACTTCGCTCTCGATATACGCGGTCGCCATCAGATGATATGGCGTTCCGACATCTCGACCCATCATGGAGTCATCAGCGTACTTGTACAACCGCGTCATGAGGTCGCCTGCCGTGATCGCTGGCACGGTTGGCGGCCCGACGTACTTGAGGGGGAGCGGCTGGCTCGGCTCCTGAGCATTGGCCTGCACTGCACCGAGGCTCACGACGAGGCCGAGAACACTTCCGGTGACCAGGACACGTAAATGCCGCATCGAGTGGTACTCCGACATTGGAGGAATCATTGGCGTGCACGGACCACTGCAAGGACACATGATTGACGAAAATGGTCGCGGTCAGGTTTCGGTTCCGAACCGATTGCTAACCCCCGCGCACATGCATCTCGCGGCGGACATCGGCCCGCAGCCCTTCGAGGGGTACGAAGACTCCGCGGTCGGGAACCGCCGCCCGGGACTCGGCCCCATGGTCGTCCCGGTCCTTCCAGGCTGCAGCGATCAGCGCGGCCAGCTCGGCGGCGGCGGCGCCACTTCGCAGCGGCTCCCGAAGATCGACGCCGCTCACTGCGTAGAGGCAGAGAAAGAACGTCCCGTCGGCGGTGACACGGCCGCGGTCGCAGTCGCGGCAGAACGGGGCAGTAGTCGACGCGATAATCCCCGCGGTCCGGCCATCGGCCCAGCGAAAACGCTCGGCGGGCGCGTGCGGGTTGTCACGCCGCGCGAGGGACTCCGCACTACCGAACGCGCGCTCGAGCGCGGCGAGGATGTCTGATCGCGACACCACGGCGTCCGGACTCCACTGCGTGGCGCCGCCGACATCCATGTATTCGATGTAGCGCGGTTCGATGCCGCGATCCCAGGCGAACGCCGCGATATCGGCGATTTCATCAGCATTGTAGCCGCGCACCACGACGGTGTTGAGCTTGAGATCGGGAAACCCCGCCTCGATCGCCGCGTCGATCCCTTCGATCACATTCGCGTGGCGTTCGCTTCGGGCAAATCCGGCCATCCGGTCCGCGCGAAGGGTATCGAGGCTGACCGTGGCCCGGTCGAGACCGGCGAGACGAAGGCGCGGAGCGGCAGGCGCGAGCAGCAGTCCGTTGGTGGTCAGCGACAGCTCGCGCACACCATCGACCGCCTTGAGCATGCGGACCAGCTGATCGAGATCTCGTCGCAGCAGCGGTTCACCGCCGGTCAACCGGAACTTGCTGACGCCAAGTGTTGCGAACGCGCAGACCACCCCGGCGATCTCCTCGAACGACAGCAAGGAAGTTCGCGGCAACCAGGTGTATTCGTCTTCGGGCATGCAGTAGCGGC
>JBOHRY010000012.1:0-4405 GCA_050732955.1 Gemmatimonadales bacterium
CCATTGAAGTCGTGGCGGATCGAAAGCGACGCCACCCGCGTGCCGGCGAATGCCGTGTCCCCCAAGGTCTTGAGGCCGGCCCCCTGGAATCCCAGTGCGTGGACCGAGAAGTCGAGGGTGAAATACCGTTGGGGTGGCACGTCGCCATTCGCAGTTCCCAGTAGCGCCGTGATGGTAGTGACACCGGAATTGCGCAGACGCTGATGACGTTCGAGCAGAAGCGCGTAGCGACCAAAGCGGAAATCCGACGGAATCAGCGATGGTTCGGATACTTCCGCGGACCATGTGAGCTGTGTCCACACCAGCCCGGGAAGGCGCGTCTCGACGCCCCGTTTTCGCATGAGCGATCGGGAGTCGAAGGTCAGCGTTGCCGAGAGCGTCCGCATGCGCCCGCCGATGATGAATCCGTTGGGTCGCGATCGTTGGGTCGGTCGCAGCAGCGAATAGTCGGTCACTACGGGCAGCGCGCTTTGCAACTGATCGTCGAATTGCAGCTGCAGCCGGGTAAAGAGAACGGGCCTGATCGCCACCCAGAACGTTGACCCCTGTTCGCGGTAGTAGTCGAGCGGATCGCGGCGGTAGAGCAGCGCTTCGAGCGTGCGGTCGCTATTGTGCGGCACGATACTCGGACGGCTAATGGTTTCGTCATGGTAGGAGGCACCCACCCAGAGTCGCCGCGGTTGCGACAGTTGCAATCCCCCGCCAGCGCGATACTGCCACCGTGAGTTGCCAAAGGCGTAGCCGAGCTTTCCGTCGGCGATCACATCCTCGGAGGCGCGCCAGCGCGCACCCGCGCCGGCATACGCGCCATCCACCCGATTGAAGTGGAAGAAATCCCTGGAGACGACCTCGACCTGACTGGTCGAAACGCTGCGCTGCATACCGGATACCCGGCCGGAAAGGCGATGCATACTCGAGTCCCGATGCATCCAGATCCGCTGTTCCCCCGCCGTTTGAGCAATGACCGGCGGCTCGCGCCAGAGCGGATTGTCGTGCCGGTCGGCATCCGCAGCGACGTCGATCCGGATCTCGCCGTCCTCGACGGCCGGCGCCGCGGCCGCGACGTGGTAGTGATCGAGATGCGCTTCCTGGCTGACGCGCATGTTCCGGGAAAGCTTCGGGATCTTGATCGGCAGATGGGCGTCGGCCGTGAGCGCGAGGTCGTGCGGCATCCAGTGCCCGTCTCCGACGTCGGCGTAACGCTGTCGGTAGCGCACGTTGTGCCACATGCCGAAATCCGCCGCCTCGGTGACGCCAAGATCCATTCTGACGACATCGTAGGTCGACTCGGCGATGTCGATCGTCCCGGTGAAGCCCAGCGTCGTCGGCGTCCGCGCCAGAATGTCGAGATGATACACCTGCACACCGTCAACCGTGCGCCTGCCGAGCAGCCGGAACCGGTAGAAGGTGATGGCGTCGTCGGCGAGCGGCGAGACGAAATCATAGGGCGGGATGTTGATCCGCTGACGTTGAAAGTCAGCAATGTCGACGACGGATAGCGTTCTCCATGCAAACGTGAATTTGCGAACGTGCCGCCGCGCCAGGATGGTTTCGTGGTACTGGCGCGGCGCGCGCCAGTCGATCTCGCTGCGACTCTCGCTCACCGCGACAACGGCGTCGATGGAGTCGGCGGGAATTTCCGTGTCGTACACCTCGAGCTTGACGGCCGCGTGATAGCTCTGGCGTGCTCCGTCAGGGAGCTGCGCATGCCGACGCGAGACTGCCGCCGCCATGATGTTCCGCCCCGCGCGGATAGTCGTGTCGCGCTGGGCGGCCAGCGGGGTGACGACGAGGAATGCCGCGGCAAGGCAGCAACAGATGCGACTCGTGGCGCGCTCAACGACGGATCGCGGCATGCGGTCTGGAGACGCCCCACAATTCGGCTGGGCGCACCCATCGGCCCCGCCGACTGTTATCCGCCTGACAGGTTCCCCCAAGCACCTTTGCGCCTCAAGCTCGCGCCAACCTCAAGGAGCTCTGGATGCATTCCCATCGCCTCGCGCTCACCGCCGCCGCGCTCTTCGTAGCCGCCTCGGCCGCACATCCTCAGGCTCCCGGTTACCACATCGTCCACAGCTATGCGCTCGGCGGCACCGGCAGCTGGGACTACCTCGCCTTCGATCCCGTCGGACATCGCCTCTTCATCTCCCGGCAGGATCGAATCATGGTGGTCGATCCCGCCACCGGCGCCCTCATCGGCGTGATACCTGGCATCAAGGGCGCTCACGGCGTCGCCCTGGCCAACGCCAGCGGTCACGGTTTCGCGACCTCCGGCAACGATTCCTTGGTGGTGATGTTCGACAACAAGACCCTGAAACCGTTGGGACGCAGCCACGCCGCCGAAGACGCCGATGGTATTCTCTTCGACCCCGCCTCCAAGCGCGTCTTCACGATGAACGGCGACGCCAATTCGTCATCGGTGATCGACCCCGCGACCGGCCGCAACATCGGCACCGTTCCGCTAGGCGGGAAACCGGAGTTCGGCGTTTCCGCCGGTGACGGGAAGGTGTACGCCAACCTCACCGACAAGGGCGAAGTCGTCGAGATCGACGCCAGCGCAATGAAGGTCATCCGTCGGTGGCCGGTGGCCCCCTGCGCCTCGTCCACCGGTCTCTCGATCGACGTCGCCCATCACCGGCTCTTCACGGTCTGCCGCAACAAGTACCTGGCGATCTCCGATTACGCCGCCGGCAAGCTGGTGACTACCGTGCCGATTGGAGCAGGCGTCGATGCCAGCGCATTCGACCCCACCACCCAGCTCATCTTCGCGTCGAACGGCGACGGCACGCTCACCGTGGTGCACGAAGACACACCTGACAAGTACACCGTAGTCGAAACTGTGCCGACGGGCGCCGGCGCCAAGACGATGGCGCTCGATCCGTCAACGCATCGCCTCTATCTCGGCACGGCCTCATTCGGACCAGTCGATCCGAACACCGCTGCCGGTCGGCGCGGCCGACCGCCGATGATTCCGGGAACCTTCAAGTTGCTCGTCCTCGATCGGAAGTAACCGTTCAGGCCGAGCTTGGAGCAGCACAGCCAACCGCCGGCCGGCTGACGATGGGGGTTACTCGTAACGCAACGCGTCGATGGGATCGAGGCGAGCGGCACGCTGCGCGGGCCAGAGGCCGAAGCACAAGCCCACCAACCCGGAGAAGGCGAAGGCCACCACGATAGCGGTGATCGAAATTTGCGTGGCTGCGCCATACTCTTTCCGGACCAGCGCCGAAGCGCCGATCCCCGTTGCCACGCCGATCAAGCCACCGGTGATGCATAGTGCGAGAGCCTCGAACAGGAACTGGCTCAGAATCACGATCCGGGTTGCTCCGAGTGCCTTTCGGATGCCGATTTCCTTGGTCCGCTCAGTCACTGACACCAGCATGATATTCATGATTCCGATCCCTCCCACCACGAGCGAGACCACGGCGATCGACAGCAGCAAGGTCGAAAAGGTCGCTGCCGTCTGCTGGCGCGTGCTCAAGAAGTCCATCGGCGATCGGATCCGGAAATCGTCCGGTTCGCCGGGCAGGATACGGTGCTTGCTCCGCAATACACGCTCGACGTCGACCATGCTCCGCGCGAGGGGAATGCTGTCGCGGACCATGACCGAGATCGACCGCAGGCGATTGGTTCCGACGACGCGGTACTGGGCCGTCCGGAGCGGAACGAGGATGTCTTCGTCGGGATTATCCCAGCCCTGTGAGCCCTTGGCACTCAGCACCCCGATGACCTGGAACGGCACTTGCCGGATGGTGATGGGCTGTCCTACCAGCGCGGCGGGCGTGATGCCGAGCAGCTTCGGAACGTCGGCGCCGACAACGGCATATCGCTCCCGGGCGGCGTCATCTCCTCGTGTGAACATGCGCCCGTAGGGGATCTGATAGTTGTGCACCGCGGCGTAGTTGGCGGTGGTGCCGACGATGCTCGTATTGATGTTCCGATCGAGATAGATGACCTGTTGGTCGCGATCCAGTTCTGGAACGACGGCAGCAATGGTCGTGGCTTGTGCGGCCAGCGAGTCGGCGTCATCGACGTACATCGCGGCCCGGGTGGCCGTGGCGACACCACCCTGTATGTGGCCCATACCGGGGTTGATGCTGAGCAGATTGGCGCCCAAGGCATTGATCTGATCCTGCACCGCCTTCTGAGCGCCGCTGCCCATCGCGACCACTGAAATTACCGCCGCGACACCGATGACGACGCCGAGTATGGTCAGCAGGCCCCGCAGCTTGTTGGCGCGAATGCTGCTGAGCGCCTCGCGAACGGTTTCTACGACCAGCATCGCTCAACACCTCCCTATCGATCGGGCCACCTCGCCAATCCGCCGTGGCTCGATCGGAAGCGCGGCGGGTCGCGACGGCATGGTGGGGCCGGCGCCAATGGTCGCGGCTGCGCCGGCCCAGAC
>JBOHRY010000013.1:0-2186 GCA_050732955.1 Gemmatimonadales bacterium
CCAGGTCGATCGACACCTCGCGGTGCCGGAGCGAGGCGAAGAGCAGGAGCTTGATGATGCACCCTTCGAGCTCCCGCACATTGCTCCGCACATGCTCGGCAATGAACCGGAGGACGTCGTCGGGGACGGTGGTCTCAAGGTGGTCCTGCTCCTGCTTCTTCCGCAGGATGGCGATGCGGTGCTCCAGGTCGGGCTGCTTGACGTCGGCGACCATTCCCCACTCGAAGCGCGACACCAGGCGTGCCTCGAGCCCGGGAATCTCCTTGGGCGCGCGGTCCGAGGTGAGCACGATCTGCTTGCCGACTTCGTGGAGCGCATTGAAGGTGTGAAAGAACTCTTCCTGGGTCGCTTCCTTCCCCTCGAGGAAGTGCACGTCGTCGACCAGGAAGAGATCCACGTCGGCGCGATAGCGCTTGCGAAGATCGGGCATCGTGCGCCCGTGGATCCCCTCGATCACCTCGTTGATGAACTGTTCGGCGCCAATGTAGAGCACCCGCGTCCCCGGAGCCTTGAAGACCACCTCGTGCGCGATCGCCTGCATGAGGTGCGTCTTGCCGAGCCCGGTCGGGCCATAGATGAAGAACGGGTTGTACTGCTTGCCCGGCGCCTCAGCCACGGCGTGTGCGGCGGCGGCCGCGAGTTCATTCGACTTGCCGATGACGAACGTGTTGAACGTGTAGCGCTCGTTCAGCGGCTGCGCGCTGGGATTGACCGGAGCCTGCGCCGCGGCCGACGTTTCGCTGGCAGCCTGCGGTACGAAGAGGTCCATCTGCGGGCGCTTCTGGCGATCGGCGGCGACGCGGAAGGAAACCGCGACCGGTTCACCCGCCGCTTCGGTTGCGACTGCGGTCAGGGCTGAGCCGTATTTCTCTTCGTTCCAGCGCTTGGCGAAGTCGTCGGGTGTGGTCACGACGAGCGTGCCGCTTTCGTAGGAGATCGCTTCGTTGCTCGACAGCCAGGTCTGGATCATGGGCTCGGGGATATCGCGCTTGGCGCCCTCGAGAACCCGCTTCCACAGATCTTTGGCTGACAGGGGCATGAATCGATTGTCTTCGGTGCAGGTAAGGCGATCTGTTTTCGGGAGGCCGATTCTACGGCCCGCATGTGGAAAAGTCAAACCTTGATTTTTGGGTGTCCAGGACGATAGGTTGACCGGCTCTTTTGGGGGGAGTAAACCGCGATGATGCCGACGTATCGCCCACGGAACAAGCGCCGGATCGCCAAGCACGGTTTTCGGCTGCGCATGGCCGATCGCTGGGGCCGGGCCGTTCTGTCGCGCCGCCGCAAGAAGGGGCGGAAGCGGCTGACGGTTTCCATCGGCTCGAAGCACGCGCGGGTCTGAAGCCGGCGAGCGCTTCACGCGCTCGCATCGCCTGATCGATGCTTCCCGGATTCGCCGCGTGCTGACCACCGGAAAGCGTTCTCGCAGGTCCCATTTCGACATCTACTGGATAGCCAATGAGGCGGGCCTCGCGCGCCTGGGACTGGTCGTGTCAAAGCCCCGGCAGACCGCAGTGGCGCGGAACCGTCTCCGGCGCCGGCTTCGCGAGATCTGGCGACGCGAAATCCGGTCGCTTCTGGGCGGGCTCGATGTGGTGATACGCACCCGGGCAGAAGCCTACGGTGCCACGTTTCAGCAACTGCACGCCGACCTCGCGGGATGGGTGGCGGCCCTTGAGGCGTGAGGCGGGCGCTCGCCCTCCTCATCCGGGGGTATCAGCGCTTCATTTCGCCGCTCTTTCCCCCGTCGTGCCGATTCACTCCGTCGTGCTCGCAGTATGCACTCGAAGCGGTGGAGCGACACGGAGCGCTGCGAGGGACGTGGTTGGCGGTCCGGCGGGTTGCCCGCTGTCATCCTTGGAATGCAGGTGGCTATGATCCGGTCCCGTGAGCGGCAGGAGAGAGCGTGAACGATCGCCGGCTCCTGGCGGCACTCGCGCTGGTCATGGCGATCGCGATCGTGCCGAACATGCTTATCCGGCGGCAGGTGCCGCCGGCGCCAACCGTGACACGGGATACGCTGGGTCCGCCCACTTCCACGCCCGCGGCCGTCGCGCCGACGGCTCCGCCAGCGCCGGGCTCAGCAGCGCAACCGGCAGCGCACAGCGATTCGACCGCCATCGCTCTTGCGCCGGCGGATACCGTGGTGATCCGCTCCAGGCTGTATCGCTACACGGTGTCCACTC
>JBOHRY010000014.1:0-4663 GCA_050732955.1 Gemmatimonadales bacterium
GTACCCAGCCGCGTGGTTCGGCGCCGCCGGATTCGATGAAGAAGCTGCAGGACGCCAGGGCCAAGTTCAACGCCGATTTCAAGGCGCTGCTGGCCGGGCCGCAGATCGCCAAGTTCGACTCGATCCAGGCCGCCAACATGGGCCGGCGCGGTCCGGGCGGCGGCGGGCAGTAGCCTATTCAGCGACTCGCGCTGATCGCGATCCTGATCGCCGGGTGCCGGAGCGGCTCCAAACCGCCGCCGGCACCCGGTGTCGTTGTGCCTCCATCCTCCGGCGCCGCGCCGGCGCAGTTCTCCGATCTCGCACCTGGTGATACCGCCGGCGTCATCACGATGATGCGGCAGGTGATGCAGCGCATCGATGCCGGACTCCCATCGATGACCGAGCGCGACACGCTCCTCGCTTCGATCGCGGACTCGCAGTCTCGTCGTCTCGCCGTGTGGCTCGAAGGCGCGACGGTGCGAAAGCTTGTGGTCAGCGATTCCAGCGGAAACGGTCCGGGTACCGGCGAGACCGACGTATGGTTTCTCGGAGGCGATGTGGCGGTGGTCCAGCAAGTCTCCGATGTGTACGCCTTCGACGCCGGCCGGATCGTGCTCTGGACTGACGGCTCGCTGGAACCGCGAACCGATGTGACCCCGGACATGATCATGATCCGGGAATCGGCCCTGATCGACCGCGTTCGGCAGTGGCTCGCCGTGCTGGGCATACCGCTGCCGTAGCGTCGAGCATCAGTCGGCAGCACCCTGTGTCAGTGTGGTATCTCTACCTGGGATGGCAAGTCCGGCCTGCTGAACGCTGCTGCCTGCCTGTCGCCGTGGAATTGCAGCCAACGGTTGGCGAAACAGAGTGCCGCGACGAGGTAGATGACACCGGCCGGGATCCACATGATCAAGCCAGCGAGCTGCTGATCCTGCAGCGGTGTGAATCCCCATGCGGCGGTGTCGCGGTACACGGGATACATCGGCGCGCGCGCGAAGGTGAGCAGCACGCCAAGTGCGCCGGACTGCGCTCCAGCCGCTACGACGTACACGACTGCTCGACCAGACCCGGCCCGGCTTCGCGCCAAACGAAGCATCGCCCACCAGAACAGCATGGCCGACCCAACAAAACATGCATGCTCCAGGGCGTGGAGCGCGTTGTTGATGACCGCCGCGTCGTACCAGCGCGGTACATGCCATACCCACATTACCACAGCCTGCAGCACCGAGGCGACGAGCGGCAGGGAGAGGAGCCACCACGCCCGCGAAACCGACTGGAGTCGGGAGAGCGCTCCCGCGCCGCGTCGCCATGCCGGCGGCAGCGCCCAGATGATCGCGACGATCGGTCGTCCCAGCACCAGCAACGGCGCGGCGACCGTCATCAGCACAACATGCTGCGCCATGTGCGCAGCAAAGAGATGCTCCCCCAGCGGATGCAGTGGCGACACAAGCGCGAGGGTCAGGGTCAGCCATCCTGCCGAAAACGCCGCCGCCTGGGCGAAGGCGACTCCATGTCCTCGACCCGCACGCCGCCAGAGTCGCGTGGTGCCGATCAGGTACATCGCACCAATAGCCAGAAGCGGCATCACGATCGCCGGTTCGAGCTCCCAGGAGAGGTGGGGTGTCGCTGCGATGGCGGCGGTGTCGGGTGTCAGCGGCATTGCGAGGAGGGTGACGCAGCGGCTGCAGAGCGGCGCACAACGATCAATCGTTGCGGATGTGGCGCCCGTCAGCGCGACGTCGGGATGCACCGCTGGGATTCGCTCCCCGTTGCTGCGTCACCGGGACCACCCGCGCGTTCCGCTGACTGCGGCCTGGCGGCCGCGGCGACTAAGGTCTTCTTCTCTCCCGCTTCGAGGCCGTTCTGCTTGCGCGCATTCGAACCGCGACCGTGCTCGGCGTCGAGGCGCTCGCGGTAGACGTCGAAATCGACATCGCCAACGGCCTGCCTTCGTTCACGACCGTCGGGCTACCGCTCGGCGCGGTCAAGGAAGGACGCGAACGCGTCGCGGCAGCCCTCGGTAATTCGGGATTCCAGCTGCCGCTCCGGCGTATCACCGTCAACCTCGCGCCCGCTGACCTTCCCAAACGCGGCAGCGCGTTCGATTTGCCGATTGCCATCGGCATCCTCGCCGCGAGCGGTCAGATCCCCGAAGATCGGCTTTCGCGTACTCTGTTGCTCGGCGAGCTCGGGCTCAAAGGCGATCTTCGCCCGATTCGCGGTGCGCTGCCGATTGCGCTTGCCGCACGCGCCATCGGTTGTGACGACCTGATTCTCCCTGCGGCAAACGTGGCGGAGGCCGCGGTCGTCGAAGGCGTGAGTGTTCGGGGGGCCAAGACCCTCGGCGAGGTGTGCGCCCATTTCTCGGGTGCGGCTCCGCTGGTGCCAGCGGCGAGCGGTGCCCGCGAACGGGCACCACGATCGGCGGCCCGGCGCGAAGTCGATCTTGCCGACGTCAAGGCGCAGATCGCCGCGAAGCGCGCGCTGGAGGTGGCCGCCGCGGGGGCGCACAATCTGCTGATGATCGGACCACCCGGCGCCGGAAAGACGATGCTGGCGCGCAGGCTGCCGACGATATTGCCGTCGCTCACGCTCGATGAAGCGCTCGACGTCACCCGGATTCACAGTGTGGCGGGGCTGCTCCGCACTGGCGAGTCGCTCGTCGCCGAGCGACCGTTCCGGGCTCCGCATCACACGGTGAGTTACGCCGGATTGATCGGAGGCGGCGCGATTCCGCGCCCGGGCGAAGTGTCGCTGGCCCACCACGGCGTACTCTTCCTCGATGAAGTGGCGGAATTGCCGGCGCACGTGCTCGAAATGTTGCGGCAGCCGATGGAGGATGGTACCGTCGTGATTTCGCGAGCGTCGATGTCGCTGTCGTATCCGGCGAGGTTCCTGCTGATCGCGAGCATGAATCCCTGTCCGTGCGGATACCTGGGCGATCACTCGCGGCCATGCTCGTGCTCGTCAATTGCGGTGCATCGCTATCGCGCGAAGGTCTCGGGTCCGCTACTCGACCGGATCGACATGCACCTCAACGTGCCGCCGGTGCCCTATGATGACCTGGCGGCACGGGCGCCAGGCGAATCAAGCGCGGTGGTCCGGGCGCGGGTCGAGCAGGCGCGGGAGCGGCAGTTGCACCGGTTCCGTTGCGTGCCTGGCGTCTTCGCCAACGCGCACATGGGACCGCGCGAGGTCGGTCGCTTCGTCAAGGTCGATACGGCGACCGAAGGCATCCTCAAGAGCGCGGTCGTCAAGCTCGGTCTCTCCGCGCGCGCCGTGCATCGCGTGCTCAAGCTCGCGCGCACGCTCGCCGATCTCGCGGCAGCCGACGAGGTCAGCCCGGGACATGTTGCGGAGGCGATCCAGTACCGGGTGCTCGACCGCGGGAGTCAGTAGCTCCGGTTCACGCGGTGCGCCGCCGCGCTACGGTGGCGGCGATCAAGAGAGCCACACCGCCCCAGGCGATCACCAGCAGCGGCCACGTCGAGTTCAGGGTCACGCCGAGTGCGATGGCCGGCCCACCGAACTTCGCGCGGAATGACGCGAGCCATTCGCGTTGGGCCCAGCGCGCAGTCCACGCACCGAGCGATTCGCCAAAGGCGCCCTGAAAGGCTTCCTCCATGGGATGCGATGACGACCAGAACCGCTGAAAGCTTGCCCGGTCATGATCCGTGACCATTGCCGAAACCAGCGACGGCACCGGCGGCCGCACTGTGGCGAGTGTTACGGTTTCCGGTTGGCGTGTGCGTGGAACGAGGTCGGGCGGGAATCCCGCGAGAGGATGCACTGTATAGCCAAGTACAGCGTGCGTACACGCCGCGGTGCGCCCCACCACGCAGGCTAGCCCCGCATCGCCGAATTCGTAGGGTGGCGTGATGAGCGAGGTGAAGTCGAGCGAACCGAGTGCGCGCATGAGCGGTGGCCAGTCGAATCCCCTGTTCTCCGGATACCACCGTTCCCACGGCCCCTCGCCGGAGGCGTATCCCTTGGGTCGGCTCAGCCAGTCGGCGGATTGGATCGGCAAATAGCCCTCGTTGGCGAGCCACGCGCCGACCGCAGGCCCGGGCACGCCAAACGCGGCGAAAAAGGTGCATGGCGCCAGCGCGCGATCGAGCGAAGTGTGCCAGACTCGCAGCGCGCCGTTCCGCATCTGCGACGCAGACGTGATCGCCACACACCACGTGCGGCCGCCGCGCTGGTCGATGAACGTTCCTTCATAGTCCGCAAAGCGATACGGCTCCGAGTTGTACACGATGACTGCGGTGCGCACATTCGAATCTGCGTGGCCGATCCGTCGCCAGAGCCCGCTGACTTCCTGGTCCACCGAGGAGTCCTGAAGCCCCGGTGCAAAGCCGCGGAACGCGACCTGCGGCGCCGTGCCGACGGCGCCCGAGTTCGCGATCAGGGCGAGCGCCGAGTCGCGTACATCGATCGCCGACCAGGTCTCGGCCGCCGCGTGCTGCTGGCTCACCAGTGCCAGGAGCCGCTGGCTGCGATCATCCGCTGGCGGCTCTACCGTAGCCTCATTCGGCTTGCGAAGCGGGAGGAGTACCGCGGCCAGTGCCAGCGCTCCGAAAGCGACCTTCGGCGTCATGCCCATCGTGATGCTCCCAGCGCTCCCAACAGCAGCGCTACCGACCAGCAAATCACCGCGATGCCGTTGCTCGTCGTAAGCGGC
>JBOHRY010000015.1:0-3014 GCA_050732955.1 Gemmatimonadales bacterium
CCAGCGAACAGATCGAGAAGCACGACCTCCTCGTGGCCCAGCGTCCGATCCTTCCCCGGAACCGGCTCGTAATGCGGGATTGCGGCGTTCGGTCCGAATCCCACGATCGGGCCATGATCGAGATACATCCCTGCTTTCTCGATCGCGCCCGCCACCTCGGCCTTCATCGTCGATTCGGTGTAACCGGTGCCGCCCAGCCGCACCGCCCTGGCGAGCGCATCGAGCGCGATGGTTCGCAGCAGTTCCGCGGCCTTGACGTGTTCGGCGGTTTCGGCGGCGGTCCACGCGGCGGCAAATCGGGTCACCAGACCGGCGCTCGACACGACCTTGACCCCGAGTGTGCCGAGCAGGTCGATCACACCCCAGGGAATCCGGTCGAGATATGGCACTGCGTCGCCGGGTGAGATCTCCATCGCGGCGGTCTTGCCGGCGAGAAGCGTCCGCAACGCGCCGTGCAACTCGGTGTGCCGGGAATACGGCACCACCTTCCCGGCAAAGCCGTCGAAAGGCTGCATCTCGATCCGATGCACGATCGCCGTCATCGCGCCTTCCCGCGGCACCCACACGAACAGTCGCCGCGTCCCCATCCCGCCGGGGAGAATCCGGTTTGCCACGGGGTTGCAGCCGTGAAAGTCGAAAAGGAGCCAGCCGTCGGCACCGAGTTCTTCCAGCAACTTCGCCACTGCCTCCCGATCGAGATCGGCGAGAGCCGTCATTCGTATCCCTCCGCCCGCATGGCCCGCCAGAGACAGCGGCGGTCGCCACGCCCCTGACAGAGTTCGTGCAACACCGTCCACTCGAGATCGCCGACCTGTCGCAGGAGTTCGGCGATCGCCGCGGTGTAGAAATGACAACCGGTCCCGTCATCCTTGGCCCGGTAGCCCAAGGAATCCGCCATTTCGCAGCGAATGGTTCCTTCTGAAACGTGCAGATCAGCTTGCAGCCATCTCCGGCCCAGTCGGGCCGACGCACGAAGCGCGAGCGAAGTCCCCGCCCGTCCCGGTGCGGCCGCGATCATGGCGCGCGAGCCGGCGGCGAGCCGCTTGGCGGCGTACCGCGCCGCGCGTCTGCCGGCATCGGCGTAGACGAGGGCCGCGTCCGGGCGGCGTCCGACCAGGTGGAACACGGCCAGCGCCTCCTCGTCGGAGACTTCGCCGCCCGATTTCGCCTGCTCACGGTAGCGATCAACTTGCGCGGCAACGGTGGCGGAGAGGCCGAGGCGCTTGCTGGCGAGCTCATCCTCCAGCGCACCGAGCCCGTCGTCCTGTGGTGTATCGATGTTCTGCACAGCTTCGAGAATCGAGAGCGGCAACAGGGCGGGGACCATTGAGAGGACAAGCTAACGAGGAGACTGCCGGCTGGAGCAGGGCTGGCGTGGTGATGCGAGGTTCCAGCTACGTCCCCGCCTCCAAGGTTGTTCCTTCTCACTAACGGGTTCTTACTTTGATCATGTCATCGCCCGGTGGCGCCACATTCGAGGAAGAAGCGCTGCCGCATCTGGACACGCTCTATCGCGTGGCACTCCGGCTGACCGGCGAGAGCGCGGCGGCCGAAGATCTGGTCCAGGACACCATGCTCCGGGCGCTGCGCGGCTGGAAATCATTTCGTCCCGGTTCCAACGCGCGGGCCTGGCTGGTAACGATCCTGCGCAACCAGTTCATCAACGGCTGGCGATCCCAGAAGCGCACGCCGTCGGGCATCGACATGGAAAGCATCCCCGAGCCGCCCGATCCCCAGGATCCCGACCCCGAAGGCCGCTTCTTCACCGAGCTGGTCGACGAAGAGGTACTCGACGCGGTGGACGCCCTGCCGGAGGATTTTCGGGAAGTGCTGGTGCTGAGCGACATGGAGGGGCTACCCTATGCCGAGATCGCGGCCTCACTCGAGATCCCGGTCGGCACCGTCAAGTCGCGCCTCTTCCGGGCTCGCAGGATCCTTCAGGGGCAGTTGCGACGTTATGCTGAGTCGACGGGGCTGCTGACGCCCCCCAAACCCGCGGACTGATCATGTTGCCACCCGAGTGCGAGACCGCCCTGCTGCAGCTGGACGCGTTCCGGCGTGGCGAACTCCCTCCCGACGACATGCAGTCGCTGCGTGCGCACCTCGATGCCTGTCGCCGCTGTTTTTCATTCAAGCGCCACGAAGAAGCCCTCCTCGATCGCTTGCTGGTCGCAGCCCGGAATAGCGCTTGCCCCGAGGAACTCCGCGCCACGGTCTATCGCATGATCACCAAGGAATCGCGTGACAACTGAGCCGGTCGCCGATGTTCTGGTGATCGGTGGTGGTCCGGCAGGCAGCGCAACCGCGTTGCGATTGTCTCGCGCCGGTCACCGCGTCGTGCTGCTCGATCGCGCGCGCTTTCCGCGCGAGAAGCCATGCTCCGAATACATGAGTCCCGAAACCGTTCGCCAGCTCGACGCCCTCGGCGTGCTCGATACGCTCGATGCCGCCGGCGGAGCGGCGCTGGTCGGTACCACCGTCTCGGGTCCGCTCGGGAGCCGGCTGGTCGGCAACTTCGCGCGAGCCGGAGGGACACCGTTCCGTGCCACGGGACTCGGATTGCCGCGGCGCGTTCTCGATCACGTGCTGCTCGGCGCCGCGCGCGATGCGGGCGCCCGGGTTCTCGAAGGGCTGACGGTGCACCAGTTGGTGCGCGGCGGTGATGGCGCCGTGACCGGCGTTCTCGCGCGCGACGCCGACGGTGACTCGCATGAGATTACCGCTCGCGTGGTGGTCGGCGCCGATGGTCTCGGCAGCGTGGTCGCGCGCCGCGCCGGGCTGCACTCCCAGGGCCGGGTTCGGCGGGTCGCGTTTGTCGCGCATGTGGCCGATGTTGCGGGCCTCACCACTACGACGGAACTGCACGTCGCGCGCGAGGGGTACGTCGGCATCAACGATCTCGGGGGCGGGATCGCCAACGTCGCGGTGGTGGTGCCGGCCGATGTGGCACGTGAGGCCCGTGGTCGCGCGCCATGGTTTTTTCGCCAAAGGCTCGCGGCGGCACCGGCGCTGCG
>JBOHRY010000016.1:0-2893 GCA_050732955.1 Gemmatimonadales bacterium
CTGCACGATCTGGTGCACGTCCTCGAGCACGCCCTGCACGGTCTGGTGTTCGTGCACCACGCCGTCGAGACGGAAGCCCCACACTGCGCTGCCCGGCAGCGACGACAGCAGCAGCCGGCGGAGCGAATTGCCGAGCGTGTGACCGAACCCGCGCTCCAGCGGCTGGAGCCGGAATTCGGCAATGTTCGGATTGTCTTCCCGCTTGGTCATCTCGACCATCTGCGGGCGAACGAGTCCGGTCAGATCAATAGCCATCAGCCCGTTTCCTTCGGATTACTTCGAGTAGAGCTCGACGATGAGCTGTTCCTGCGCGTTCACCGGAATCGCGTCGCGAGTCGGCAGCTCCAGCAAGCGGCCGGCGGCCTTCTCGGTGTCGATGGACAACCACGACACCGGCGCGCCGCGCGAGGCGTAATCCTGCGACAGCTTGACGCTCAGCTGTTCGCGGTCCTTCGGCGTCACGCGGACTTCCTGTCCCGGCACGACGTGATAGCTCGGGATGTCGACCTTGCGGCCGTTCACCTCGACGTGCCCGTGCCCGACCAGCTGCCGGGCACCGCGCCGCGACGAGGCGAAGCCCATGCGATACACGACGTTGTCGAGCCGGGTCTCGAGCGCCACCAGGAGGTTGGTACCCTTGACGCCCGGCAAGCGCGACGCGCCCGAGTAGGTATTCCGGAACTGCGCCTCGGAGAGGCCGTACATCCGCTTGACCTTCTGCTTCTCGCGCAGCTGCTTGGCGTACTCCGACATCTTGCGCCCGCGTCCGGCAGCCTGTCCGTGCTGCCCGGGCGGATACTGCCGGCGTTCGATGGCGCACTTTTCCGTGAGGCACCGGGTGCCCTTGAGGAAAAGCTTGGTGCCTTCGCGGCGGCAGAGGCGGCATTGCGGTCCGGTGTATCGCATGGCTCAGACCCGCCGCTTCTTGGGTGGCCGACAACCGTTGTGCGGAATCGGTGTGACGTCGCGAATCGACGCCACCTTGAGGCCGACCGACGCCAGCGCCTGGATCGCCGATTCCCGCCCGCTACCCGGACCCTGCACCCGCACGTGCACCTTCCGCATGCCGAGATTCAGCGCTTCGCGCGCGCAGTTCTCGCCCGCGACGGTCGCGGCGAACGGCGTGGACTTCTTCGATCCCTTGAAGCCCGCCTTCCCGGCGGTGCCCCACGCCACGGTGTTGCCGCGCAGGTCCGTGATGGTGATCAGCACGTTGTTGAAGGTCGCCGAAATGTGGACGATCCCCTCGGACTCGACCTGCTTCTTCGAGCGCTTGACGCTCGGCTTGGGTGCGGCAGCGGGCGCGGTCATCTTACTTCTTCGTCACCTTTTTCTTGCCGGCGATGGCCCGACGCGGGCCCTTCTTGGTCCGGGCGTTGGTATGGGTCCGCTGGCCGCGCACCGGCAGGTTGCGGCGATGGCGCATGCCGCGATAACTGCCGATATCCATCAGCCGCTTGATGTTCATGGCGACCTCGGTGCGCAGCGCGCCCTCGGTCTTGGTCGAACGTTCAATGATCTGCCGCAGGCGGCCGACTTCGACGTCGGTCAGGTCACGGACCCGCGTATCCGGGTTGACGCCGGTCTCGGCGAGCAGCTTGCGGCTGGTCACTCGTCCGATGCCGAAGATGTAGGTGAGGCCAATTTCGACGCGCTTCTCGCGCGGCAGATCGACGCCAGCGATACGCGCCATCTCAGCCCTGCCGTTGCTTGTGCTTGGCGGTGCGGCTGCAGATCACGCGCACCACGCCGCGGCGCTTGACGACCCGGCAGTTTTCACAGATCGGCTTGACGCTTGAACGAACCTTCACGGGCAAACCTCGAAATGGCCTAGGTTTCAGTACAGCATGACATGATAACCCAGCAGTGAAAGAGATGCAATGCTTGGGGTTACGAACACCCAGCGGTGCCGGCCCGAAGCTGCTGTGCCGCATCCCCTTGCCTGCCCATGGAAGAACCGATATGTTCCCTATGTCTACCTATGGGAGCGGCGGAATGCCAACTGACCTGAACCTTCTGCGTGAGAGCCTTGACCTGCTGATTCTCCGGGCGCTGACTTGGGGGCCGAAGCACGGCTACGCCATCGCGGAATGGATCGAAGAGTCCACCATGGCAGAACTCCTGGTCGAGGAAGGCACCCTTTACCCCGCCCTGTACCGCCTGGCCGATCGAGGCTGGGTCGAGTCCGAATGGGGCCGATCGGAAAACGGCCGGCGGGCGCGCTTCTACGCCCTGACCGCCGAAGGCCGCGCCCATCTCGCGACGCAGTCGGTGACGTGGGACCGGTATGTCCAGGCGATCGCCGGAGCGCTTCGCGCGCCAACGCCGCGCCCGTCATGAGCCTCGACTTCCGCCGCCTGCGACGAGCCTTTCGGCTGCCGTCATCGGTCAAGCACCTGGACGCCGGGATCGACGAGGAGTTCGCCTTTCACCTCGCGATGCGCGAACAGCGACTGCGTGAGCAGGGACTCGATCCTGCCGACGCCGAACGTGTGGCGCGCGATCGATTCGGTCCACTTCCCTCGCTGCGTGCCGACTGCATCGCACAGGAACGCCGTCAGCTCGAACGGAACAGCCGGATGACCGCCTGGCACGACTTCCGCCACGACCTGCGCTACGCGTGGCGCGACGTACGGCGTGCGCGCGGATTCGCCGTCGCGACCCTCCTCACCCTCGCCCTCGGGATCGGCGTGACCACCGCGGCGTACAGCGTCGTGCGAGGGGCCTTGCTGCGACCGCTGCCGTATCCGAATGCTGACCGGCTCGTACTCGTCGCCGGACGCTACGGAACCAGCGGCGGCGGTGCGTCCATGTCCACGCCGACGGTGAACGATCTCGTCGACGGCACCAAGACGTTCACGGCACTCGGGGCATCAATTGCCAACGAAACGAC
>JBOHRY010000017.1:0-3920 GCA_050732955.1 Gemmatimonadales bacterium
ACGACGTTGCGCTGCACGCTGTCGGCATATCCCGGCGGAAAGCCGGGAAGCGCGCCGCTTCCGGCGACGATCTCGCGTGCGTAACGGCCCGCCGGGACCGACTCATCGGCGAGCACCAGTTTGACACTGTGCCGCGCGAGGTCCTGCCAGCGCGCAATGTGCGCCGGATTCGCCGCGGGAACGATCAGCACCAGGCGGTTGTGTGCGAAGATCCGCGGCTCACCGGCGGCAAGGGCGCTGTCGCGGACGACATTCATCCAGCGATCGTCAGCCGACGCGAAGACGTCGGCGCGGGCACCCTGCTGGATCTGGAGGACGAGTGCCTGCGATCCGGCATAGTTGATCGCGACACGGAGACCGGGTTGATGCTGCCGCAGCGTATCGGCCAGCTGGCCGAATGCGCCACTCAGCGATGCCGCGGCAAAGACTGTAACGCTCGACCGGCCGGCCGGCGCGTTCCCGAGCGTGAGCAGCGCAACGACGCACCCGACGATGGCCCGGTAAGAGCGCATCCCCCATAGTACGCGGCCCGGGCGGGAATGACCAGTAATCACGGATGCATCGTTTTCGGTGCGGCCAGTGCGGTGCGCCGTCGTCCTACGGGCAATGACATCTTCGCGGGTAGAGGGGCGAACGGGCTCGACCACAGGATCCGGTGGACCTTCGCTGCGAGCGCGTACGCCACGCGACGTCCTCCCGATCGCGGCCGCGCTTGCCGTCACCGCCCTGATCATCATCGCGTTCTTTCGCGTCGTCGATCTCACGCCGAAAGTGGACGCATCGTTTTTCTTTTCGCGTCACGATCCGCAGCTCCGGGTCGACAACGCCATCGACCGCGTCTTCCCCGAGTCACCGCAACTGATTCTTGCCGCGCGTGGCTCCCTCGCCAGCGCGGAATACGCCGATCGCATGCGGACGCTCACCGCCGAACTGGCCCGGGTACCGGGAGTGGCGAGCGTGCAATCGTTGAGCAACGGGCCCAAGAGTCTCGACGACGCACTCAAGAGCCCACTCTGGTCACGACTGCTCATCGCACCGGATCATCATTCCAGTTACATCTTCGTTTCGTTCGCGCAGGAGCCGAGTACCGCGGTGATCGACCGGTGCGACGCAATCCGCCGGCGCGTCAGTCGCCCGGGCTTCGAGGTGGTGCTCTCGGGCGTGCCGTATGTAACAGAGTTGATCGGGCGGAGCCTCGAGCGCGACCTCAAGGTCTTCAGCCTCGCGGCCGTCGGCGTCTTCGGCGTGATCCTGCTGGTCATCTTCCGATCGCCCTGGGTGCTGCTCGGCACCTTCGTCGCGTGCGCCGATTCCAGCGCGCTGACACTGATCCTGGCCCACGCGGCTCACATCCCGATCGGCCCGCTCACCGCCAACCTCGCCACGATCGTCTTCGTGATGACGCTGTCGCCGATCGTCTTCCTGACGTTCAACGCCCGCAGGATCGGAAATGCCGCCCGTGCCGATCCGCACACCACGATGCGACGGGCGGTGCGGGAGACCGTGGTGCCGTCGTTCTGGAGCAGCACCTGCATGCTGCTGGGGTTCCTGAGCCTGCTCTTCGTGCCGTCGACGCCGATGCGGCACCTGGGAATCGCGGGTTCGATCGGGGCGCTGATGGCGTTCAGCTCGGCGTACCTCGTCTATCCGTGGTTTCTGGCACTGACGGCCGGAACTCGCCGGACGTCGCGGAGGGCCGCACCATTCGGAGCGTGGCTACACGATTTCTTCGGACAGCGGCACGGAAGGATCGTGGCGGCCTTCGCGGCGTTCGGCGCTTTCGGCGCGGTGGGACTGTTGAAGCTCAACACCGACCCGAGCTTGCCGTCGTATTTCAAGGTCGGCGGCAAGATCCGCTCGGGGCTCGAATTCGTCGACCAGAACGGTGGCAGCAGCCCGCTCAAGCTCGTCGTCGAGGACGTGCACCACGCACCACTCAAGTCGGATGAGGCGTACCACCGCATGATGGCGTTGCAGGAGGCGCTCGAGCGGGACCCGGCAGTGGGGAGCGTGCTCTCGCTGGCCATCGTGCTGGGCGAAGCGAAGCGTCCGTGGCTGTCGAACTTTCTCTCGACATCCCACCTGATCAAGATCCTCGACAAACCGAAGTATGGCGAGATCTCGCGCCAGTTGATCAGCCACGACCGGACGCGAACACTCTTTTTCCTGCGGATGCGCGAGACCGGGCGCGTCGCTTCCCGGCAGGAAGTGATTGACCGGCTGGAAGGCGTGGTCGCCCGCCACGACTTTCGCACGGTCGAGGTCGGCGGGACGTACAGCCAGCTCAACCAGATGTCCCGGCTGCTGACCTCTAGCATCGTCACTGGCGTGATCCTGCTGGTCAGCATCTTCTCGCTGATGGGCCTGGCGTTCTCGCGCTCGTTCCGGGTGGCCGGCGCCATGCTGGTGGGACTGGTGATCATCCCGGTGGCGGTGCGCGGCTACATCGCCTGGCTCGGCATGCCCCTCGACTTCATCACCGCGTCGGCCGCCAACATCGATCTCGGCATGGGGGTCGACGCCATGATCTACCTCACCCTGACGGCGCGCCGGGAGGGGATTCCGCTCCGCGACTGGTCCGCCTGGTCGAAAGCCTGCTCCGAACTCTGGCGGCCGATCGGCACATCGCTCCTCGTCATCTGCTGCGGATTCGGCATCTTCCTCGTCTCCAGCTTTCCGCCCACCCAGCGCTTCGGCGTCTTCGTGATCTTCGGGTCAATCGTCGCGGCGACTACCGCACTGCTGGTCGTCCCCTGGCTGGCGACCGTTCGCTGGCGGGTGCCGACGGAGGCCGGCAGGTGAGCCGTGTCGGAGGGCAGTCGGTGGTCGTCCCCACGGCGGGTAGCAAAGGCGGCTACCGGTGCGGGCGCCGATCCACAGCGCATGGCGGGGTCCCGCGGTTGTCAGGCTCACACTCTGGAGGTTTTCCGATGTCACCCAGGATTCTCGGCCTCGCGGCCGGCGTCGCGCTGTGCGCGGCCTGGACCAGCAGCCCGGCGCGAGACGCCAAGTACACGGCGGAGATGACCGGCGCGCAGGAAACGCCCTCGAACAACGCCAAGGGGACCGGCACGGCGTCGTTCACGCTGAGCGGCACCAAGCTGCAGTACTCGATCACCGTGCACTCGCTGACCGGCGCCCCGACAGCCGCGCACATTCATGTCGGCGCGACCGGCGTGGCCGGGCCGCCGGTCTACACCTTCGCGATCAAGGCGGGGTCGGGGATGAGCGGGACCATCGCCTCCGGCACGATCGACCTCACCAAGGATGCCAGCGCAGGCGTGAGCGGCGATTCGCTCAAGAAGCTGCTCAACAACGGGAATGCGTATGTCAACGTACATACCAGGAACTTTCCGAATGGTGAGATTCGCGGCCAGATAATGACGAAGCCGTAACAACGGCAGAGAGAACGGAGAAGGGAAAAGAGAGAAAACAGCCTTTTTTCCCTTCTCCGTTCTCTCCAGTTCTGGTGATGCGCCTTCCCTGCGTCCCACCACCCAGCGTCCCGGCCCATAAATGAAGATCATGAGCAGCCCTCCCATCATTCCCAGATTCTTGAAGAATTGGCCGGTGTTCAAGCCGGCAGACATCCCGGTCTGGTTCCAGAAGTCGTGCAACCGGACCGACACGATGCCCAGGTAGACGAACATCACCGCGGCCGCGACGCGAGCCCGGTATCCGGTAATCAGGCAGACGGATCCGACGAGCTCGATCGCGAGCGCAGCGGCAAGCAGTGGCGGGATGAAGTGCATCCCCTTGGAGGCCATGTACGCGGCCTGTCCGCTCCAGCCGAAGATCTTGCCGTTGAGTGCCACCAGGCATTCGCTCACCAGGAGCAAGCGGGCGATCAACGGGAGCAGGCCGAAACGGGCCCGGTCGGAGAGCGTGAGGTTCATCCGGTAGAGGGTACGGTGCCGATC
>JBOHRY010000018.1:0-4998 GCA_050732955.1 Gemmatimonadales bacterium
GCATTCGTCCCCGCGAGTGCCTTTGCCGCTGACCAGTGGGCGGGGCTGGGACAGCGCAGCGACTGGTGGAGGACGTACTCGCTTTACTGGGGTGAGGTGATCGTCGGACGAAAGCCGGGCGTGACGATCGCACAAGCGAACGCCGATCTCACCCAGGCGTTCGTGCAGAGCTACCGCATCGACCTCGCCGCGAGGCCCGGGCAGGCGGCCGTCGACGTGGCGAAACCGCATGCCGTTGCCGCTTCGATCCTGAGCGATCGCGGGCCCACCGAATCGGCGCTCGCCAAGGTGGCGACATGGATCGGCGGCGTGGCACTGATCGTCTGGCTGATCGCCTGCGCCAATGTCGCCAACCTGCTCCTCGCCCGTGCGCTGCAGCGCCGCCGTGAGATCGCAGTACGCCTGGCATTGGGCGTGACCCGCTCGCGCCTCGCTGGGCAGCTCCTCACCGAAAGCCTCATCCTGGCGGTCCTCGGCGGCGTGAGCGGCGTGGTACTCGCACAGTGGGGCGGCGCGGTACTGCGCACGGAGTTCCTGTCGAAGACTTCGACCGCAAGCGTCGTCAACGATCCGCGGGTGCTGATCTTCGCGGGCGCCGCCGCATTGCTGGCGGGTCTTCTCACCGGGCTCGCACCTCTGGCACAGACGCGCCGGATGAATCTCAACCGCGATCTCAAGGAAGGCGCGCGCGAAGGGACCTACCAGCGTTCGGGGCTGCGGTCAGGGCTGCTGGTCGTGCAAGGGATGCTGTCGGTGGTGCTGCTCGTCGGCGCCGGGCTCTTCGTCCGTTCGCTGCGGCATGTGCGCGCCATACCGCTCGGCTACCAGCCAGAACATGTCCTCCTGGTCGAGCGCACCATGCGCGGCGTCACCCTGGACAGCGCCAGAAGCGTCGCGTTGATCCGCTCGCTCGACGCGAAGGCGGGGACGATTCCCGGCGTGGTTCACGTGTCGCGGCAGCTCACCATGCCCTTCTGGAGTACCATGACGTCCTCCGGACTTCGCGTGCGCGGGGTCGATGGCGTCGATTCGGTGCCAGGCAGTTTCGATCTCAATGCCGTGTCGCCCGATTATTTCGCCACGATGGGGACGCGTATCATCGCCGGTCGCGGCATCGGCATCCAGGACGCTGCCGGCGCACCGCCGGTGATGGTGGTGAGCGAGTCGATGGCAAAGGCACTCTGGCCGCACGCCTCCGCCATCGGCCAGTGCGTGCTGAACCGCCGCGACCCGCCGGTGTGCACCACGGTCGTCGGCGTCTCCGAGGACATCAAGGACAACTCGCTCGGCGACCACGATGGGTACTACATGTTCCGGTCGGCTGAGCAGGTCCAGCCGGATCAGGGAGGACTCTTCGTCCTGGTGCAGGGCGACCCCGACGCGATGCTGGAGCCGGTTCGCAAGGCGCTGCAGGGGGTGATGCCCGGGGCGTCGTATGTCACCGTGACCCCGGTCCGTGACATCATCGATGACCAGACCCAATCGTGGCAACTCGGTGCGTCGATGTTCGTCATCTTCGGCGTCCTGGCCCTGCTGCTGGCGGCGATCGGTCTCTACAGCGTGATCGCGTTCAACGTGGGACAGCGAATGCATGAGATCGGCGTTCGCGTGGCGCTGGGAGCAGGGAGACGCGACATCGTGGGACACGTGGTGACCGGCGGGCTCAAGCTCGCGGCGGGCGGCGTGATTCTCGGTGTGGCCGTTGCCTTCGGCGGGAGTCACTGGATCGAGCCGCTCCTCTTCCAGGAATCGTCACATGATCCGGTGATCTTCGCCATCGTCGCGGTCGTGCTGCTCGCCGTGGCGGCGCTGGCGAGCTTCATCCCGGCACGCCGGGCCGCGCGGGTTGATCCGATCCAGGCGCTCAGGGCGGAGTAGTGGCGCGGAGCCCGGCGCCGCTGGGCCGATGACCGCGGCGTCATTGGGCGTGATCGTCCCGTGTCCGTAAACATCTGAAAAAGATCCTTTCGGCTACGGTCGGCAGGCGCTAGACTCCCGACGGGGAGGAGTCATGAGGCGTCGAAGGATCGGCATTCTCGGCTACGACGGCATTCAAGCACTTGATCTGGTGGGCCCCGCGGAAGCGTTTGCGGCGGCACCGACAGATGCCGATGGCTTGGCCTACGAGGTGGTGATTCTCGGCCTCGAACGTCGCAAGTTCACCGCCGAGACCGGCATCACGATGTTCGCGGATACGACGATCGCTTCACGGTTGCGCCTGGATACGATCATCGTCCCGGGCGGCGAGGCGATGCGCCGCTCGCCGACGGATGAGAAGACCGCACGGTGGCTTGCCGGTCGTGCCGGATCGGCTCGCCGGATCGCCTCGGTCTGCACTGGAGTCTACGGACTTGCCCCGACGGGCCTGCTCGATCGGCGTCGCGTCACGACGCACTGGCGCTTCGCACGCGACCTGGCGCAACGGTACCCGGCGCTTCGCGTCGATTCCGACGCGCTCTTCATCAAGGACGGCTCGTTCTACACGTCGGCCGGTATTACGGCCGGCATCGACCTCGCACTGGCATTGATCGAGGAGGATCTCGGTCCGACCGCCGCCCTGGCCGTCGCTCGCGAGCTCGTCGTCTATCTCAAGCGACCGGGCGGGCAGCAGCAGTTTTCCGAACCGCTCCAGTTCCAGACCAGGTCGACCGATCGCTTCGCCGATTTGACGACCTGGATGGCGGGACACCTGGACGCTGACCTGAGCGTTCCGGCCCAGGCCGCGAGGGTCTTTCTCTGCGCCCGCCAGTTCTCCCGCGTCTTCACCAAGGTCCATGGGACCACGCCAGGAGCGTTTGTGGAAGAGCTGCGCCTCGGCGAGGCGAGCCGACGCCTCGCGTCTCGACGGGTGAGCGTCGACGCCGTGGCCCATTCCGTCGGCTATCGCAACGCGGACGTCTTCCGGCGCGCATTCGAACGCCGTTTCGGCGTATCGCCCTCGAAGTATCGCGCGCGATTCAACCAGCAATCCCGCTCCTCAAGCCGAGTCGATCCATGAAAAGACGAACCTTCCTCAAGCGGGCCGGAACGGCGGTGGCAGTGTCGTTTCTGCCGCGGTCCCCGATGCCCGGACAACGGCCTGGACGGCGGCGTCCGGGCGATCCGGGTTGGCCATCGGCAGCCGCGTGGAATCGCCTGCGTGCAGACGTCGATGGCAATCTGATTCCAGTGCCATTTCCGCTCGCCGATTGCGCCAACGATGTCGGCGGCGATGCATGCACCGCGTTGCTCGCGAACATCAAGAATCCCTGGTACGTTGGCGACCAACCCGGGCTGACCCAGACGCTGGGATGGGTAGATGCCTGGTACACCCGCCCGAGCGTCTACGCGGTGGCAGCTCAAACGGCCGAGCACATTGCAGCCGCCGTGAACTTCGCTCGCGACAACGACATTCGACTGGTTGTCAAAGGGGGTGGCCACAGCTATCAGGGCGGCTCGAATGCACCCGACTCCCTGCTGGCCTGGACCAGGCGGATGAATCACGTCACACTGCACGAACGCTTTGTACCCGTCCGGTGCCATGACGCGCACGCCGGGGTGCCGGCCGTCTCCTGCGATGCCGGCGCCGTGTGGATGCAGGCGTACAGTGAGGTCACGACCAAAGGCAGCAGGTACGTCCAGGGCGGTGGATGCACCACGGTCGGTGTGGCAGGACTGGTCCAGAGCGGCGGGTTCGGGAACTTTTCCAAGCACTACGGCACGGCGTCGGCGCATCTTCTGGAGGCGGAGATCGTGACCGCGGATGGGCGGATCCGCGCCGTGAACGCGTGCAGCGATCCCGACCTGTTCTGGGCACTCAAGGGTGGGGGAGGCGGAACGCTTGGCATTGTGACCCGCCTGACGCTGCGAACGCACGACCTCCCCGAATACTTCGGCGGAGCGCTATTCCGGGTGACAGCGGCGTCCGACGCCGCATTCCAGCGACTGTTGCGCCAGTTTGTCGGCTTCTACTCCGAACGCCTCTTCAATCAGCACTGGGGCGAATCGGTATACATCAGTCCCCAGAACTCGCTTGGGATCAGCATGGTGTCGTGGGGTCTCGCACCCGACCAGGGGAAGCGGACATGGCAGCCGTTCCTCGACTGGATTGCCGAGCGGCGAGGCGACTACACGATGGCAGAAACGCCGCACATCGTGAGCGTCCCCGCGCAAAAATGGTGGGACCCGGCGTGGTGGCGG
This sequence comes from Gemmatimonadales bacterium, assembly GCA_050732955.1. Classification (GTDB taxonomy): domain Bacteria; phylum Gemmatimonadota; class Gemmatimonadetes; order Gemmatimonadales; family GWC2-71-9; genus Palsa-1233. Next base: position 4,180 of record JBOHRY010000018.1, read on the forward strand.
CAGAACAATCTGCCGGACGTGTATGCCGCGGACTCGCGGACCGGCGCCGACCCGCACAATGTCTGGTGGGCGGGCGACGCTGGACAGGTCGCCTGGACCATTTATGGCTACGAGTCACTCTGGCTGCCGCAACACCTGCTCATCGGGAACGCTCAGACGGAGCTGGCGACTGCATTGTTCGACGGGTCCCGGCACCAGGGGATTTCCCTGCATTTCAACAAAGGGCTCGCCGGTTCCCCGCGCGAAGCCCAGGAAGCCACCCGGAATACCGCGATGAACCCGGCTGTACTCGATGCATTCGCCCTGGCAATTGTCGCAGACGCGGGCGGCGGATACCCTGGGATCAGGGGACATGAGCCCGACGAAGCCGCCGCGCGATCGTCACGGGATGCAATCAGCCGTTGCATGACACCGCTTCGTCGCGTTGCAGACGGCGGTGGAGCGTATTCTGCGGAGAGCAGTTTCTTCCAGGAGAACTGGCAGCACAGCTATTGGGGGAGCAACTACGGCCGGCTCGCGTCGGTCAAGCGACAATACGATCCGGCCGGACTCTTCTTCGTGCACCACGGCGTCGGCTCTGAGGAATGGAGTGACGATGGATTCACGAGGAGGTAACCGTCAATCCACTCCTTCTTCCGGCGCGCCGGGCGTCGCGGGTCGATCCGATGCGGGCATTGCGGGCGGAGTAAGCGAGACGGCGTAGCCGAGCCGCGGCTTTAGCCGAGCCGCGGCTTCAGCCGCGGACCACCTAAAACCTACGACGGCCGCATCGCTATCGCCGGATCGATCCGCGCCGCCCGGCGCGCGGGAATCCAGCAC
>JBOHRY010000019.1:0-3761 GCA_050732955.1 Gemmatimonadales bacterium
ACTCTGCCGCTCCATCCCGAACCGGGCGATGTCAAACCGAGACGCCGCGGTCGCCATGTATTCGATGGCGCAACACGCGGTGCCGAACGGCATCGGCCACAACGAATTCGACCGCCCCCAGTTGGCGATGTAATCGAGCCGGGTCGTAATCCAGTTCGGCGAAATGCTTTCGTGCGTCGTCGGCGCGGCGGTCGGCAGCGGACTCAATCCCATTGCAGCGCCCCTCGCTTCCAGACGTACACGTACCCCACGCCAAGGACCACCACGAAGGTGAGCATTTCCATGAGCAGCACGCCGGCCATCGACTTGAGTTGCTGGAACGCGACGGCCCACGGAATCATGTAGACGGTCTCGATATCGAACACGATGAAGAGCATGGCGACCAGATAGAACTTGACGGAGAAGCGCTCGCGCGCGTCGCCAAGCACCGGCATTCCGGACTCGTAGGCGGCGCGCTTGGTGGCGGTCGGGCGGTAGTTGGAGAGGAGGGTGGAGGCGCCAATGATCAGAACCGCATTGGCCACGACAAAGACCAGCAGCAGGAGAATCGGGATGTAAGGCTGCAACATCAGAGCGGCCGCCTCGTGAAATATTTCACAACCGCCGGAAAACTATTGGAAGTGGAGGATGAATTCAATTACAGCAGTCCGGAGGTTAGCCCGGAGCCCGGAGCGCAGCCCGGAGCCCGGCGGGTTGGGGCACCCGACAATCGACCGGACCGAGTTTGACGTGCCACATGCTCGTTCGCCACACCGCTTCTTCGCTGGGCTCGTGGCTCTGGGCTGCGCTCCGGGCTCACGGCTCCGGGCTAGATTGTCATCATGTCCATCAAATCCGACCGCTGGATTCGCCGCATGGCGTCCGACCATGGCATGATCGAGCCATTCGTCGACGGGCAGGTGCGCGCCGGAGCCATCTCCTACGGCGTGTCGTCCTATGGCTACGACATGCGGGTCGCCGACGACTTCCGGATCTTCACCAACGTCCTGTCCGCGGTGGTCGATCCCAAGCACTTCGACGACCGCAGCTTCGTCGAATTCAAGGGCGACGTCTGCATCGTACCGCCCAACTCGTTCGCCCTGGCGCGCTCGGTCGAGTACTTCCGCATCCCGCGCAACGTCCTCACCATCTGCGTCGGCAAGTCGACGTATGCCCGGTGCGGCGTGATCACCAACGTGACGCCGTTCGAGCCGGAGTGGGAAGGACATGTGACGCTGGAGATCAGCAATACCACGCCGCTCCCCGCGAAGATCTATGCCAACGAGGGAATCTGCCAGGTCCTTTTTTTTGAGGCGGACGACGACGACGTCTGCCAGATCAGCTACGCCGACAAGAAAGGCAAATACCAGGCGCAGCGCGGGGTGACGCTCCCGCGCCTCTGATCAGTGCCGGGCGCCCTCCAGCACGATACGCGCGGCGTCCACCTGGGCCGCCGCGGCGCGGATCCGCATCGCGAGCTCGCGCGCGTCGCGCTGCGCCCGCGGCACGTCGTTGTCGCGCAGCGCCTCGGAAATCGTCGGCAGTGCGACGTTGTCATAGCCGTTGTCGCGATCGGAGGCGAACACCAGGTTCCGCATGAATGGCCTGCCGTTGAGTCCTTCCGGCCGCGTCAGCGTCGGCTCGACCTGCCGCAGTTCGCGATTGGCGCGGGCCAGCGTCGCCGCCGGTATCTCCTCGTGGCCGAGCACCGTGTCGCGGAACGCGTTGAATCGCTCGCCGGCCGCGCGCAGTTCCCCTGCCGCCAGCACCACATCGTTCAGGTCGGCCGCGATGCGCGCGACGTCGGGCTCGTGAATGCGAAGGGGCGCGACCGGACTGGCGAGTTGGGCGAGGTAGGCGCCCAGCGCGGCAAAGTCGTACGGCACGATGTCCGCGTTGGCGAGCCGCGCCAGAATCACCGCCGCGAGGCGGCCTTCGGCGACGTGACTCAGGTAGCCGGGATCGCCAAAGCGTTCCATCGCCGTGTACGTGTCGTACGCGGAGTGGTACCAGCCCGATCGTCCGCCAAAGCCGGTCTCGATCGAAGGCAGCCCGAGATAGCTGTAGAAGCCGGCAAAGTCGGAGCCGCCGCCGAGGTCGCCCAGACGTGGTTCCGGCGGCGCGATCGCTGGCCGGGTGCTGCCGTTCGCACGCGCGGAGCGGCGTCTGCGCCTCTGCCGCGCCGGAGCGGCGGACCCCGTCGGGCCGCCTCGCGGCCGGGCCCAGTGCGCGTAGATCGACCCGCTATCTCCAGGCATGTCAACTGTACGGGTCGCGTCCCGGATGAGTCCTTGCAGTGACGCCGTCCCACCAGCGCCGAAGCCTCGGCCCGCCGCCGATTCATCCTGGTTGTAATAGGCAACCACCTGCGAACGCAGTGAGTCGCGCATCAATTGCACCCACTCCGTTGATCCCACCAGGCCCCACTCCTCGGCGTCCCACGTCGCGAAGATGATGCTCCGCCGCGGCCGGGTTCCGTCGCGCGCCGCGGTGGCGAACGCCCGCGCTGCCTCCATCACACTGACGGTGCCCGATACGTTATCGTCCGCACCCGGTCCCCAGGCATCGCGATGCCCGCCGACGATCACCCATTCGTCGGGAAAGTCGGTGCCACGCAAGCGGCCGAAGGTATCGTAGATCGTCTTGTACGCGCGCTGACCGCGCTCCGGCCAGACGCCCACACGCGCCTGCACGGTGCTGTCGCCGATGTGGTAGTTGAACCGCATCCCGCCCTGCCATGCGGACGGCACCGCGGGCCCGCCCATGTCCTTCATCAGCAGTTCGGCATTGCCGTAGCCGATCGGCACGACCGGAATGTGCGGGACGTCGAGCGAATCTTCCCGGACTCGCCGCGCATTGAACGTCGATGCCCAGTCGGGCGTCGTCGGATCGCCGTCGCCGTTGTAGATGGAGCCACGCTGCACCTCGCTGGCGTTGCGCATCGGCCCTTCGGGGTACACCGGCCCACGCACGAACCCATCGTCGATCGGATCAGAGTAGATCAGCAGACCGACCGCGCCATGCCGCTCCGCCTCGCGCGCCTTGATGCCACGGAACGAGCCGCCGTAGCGGACGATCGCAATGCGGCCGCGCACCGCAACGCCCAGCGAGTCGAGCTTGAGGTAGTCCGCGGGAAGCCCCTGATTGACGTACACCAGCGGCGCCGTGACGTCGCCCTTCCCCGAATTGCCGTTCATCGCCGGCCATGGCTTCTGGATGGTCGTGGGATCGCCGGGCACGGGCGGCTCGTCCAGCGTCAGCCGCAGTCGCGTCGGTGTCACCCGCTCGACGACCGTGGAGTCATGGAACGGCAGGTAGACGCGGAAGGCAACCCGCTGCGTATCGAGTCCCCACGACGCCATCTGTCGGAGGACGTAGTCAGCCGTCTCGCGCTCAGCGGGAGTCCCGGCCACGTGCGGCTTCGACGCCAGCACTCGCGTGAACACCTGTGCCGAGAGAGAATCCGGCACCGCTTGCAGACGGCGCTCGAGCCGGAGTTCGCGGCTCGACGCATCGGGCGTGAATCCGGGAAGAGTCTGCGCGGCGGCCGCGCTGGCAATGGACAGGGACATCAGCAACGGCAGGCAGCGACGGAAGCTCACGGGGGACCCAGGTCGGAGGCGGCGCCGCGAAACACGGCATCGCGGCAGGTACTCAACCATAGAATGACGAGGGGACGTTGCACAGGCGCGCCGCACCGAAATGGTTGGCCATCGCGCCACGCGCTATCACGGACCCGCGGGCAGTACCGTCAGCGGCACGACTTCGAGCCGGTCGGCGAG
>JBOHRY010000020.1:0-3110 GCA_050732955.1 Gemmatimonadales bacterium
GGGCAGGGGGTCGAGTTCGACTACTGCTGCGTCCGTGCGACACTCGCGTTCCGCGAGCTGGGTTTCCGCACGGTGATGGTCAATTCCAATCCGGAGACCGTCTCCACCGACTTCGACATCTCCGACACGCTCTACTTCGAGCCGCTCACGCTCGAGGATGTGCTCGAGATCGTCCATCGGGAGCGACCCGTGGGCGTCGTGGTGCAACTCGGCGGCCAGACGCCGCTGCGGCTGGCGCGCGGGCTTGAGGCCGCCGGCGTCACGATCCTGGGGACGTCTCCTGACGCCATCGACGCCGCCGAGGACCGCGGCCGGTTCGAGGCACTGGCCCGGGAGCTCGGCGTAGCGCAACCCCCCTCCGGGACGGCGCTGTCGGTGGAGGACGCCGTGGCCGTGGCGACGCGGGTCGGCTATCCGGTCCTGGTGCGCCCTTCGTACGTGCTCGGTGGGCGCGCCATGGAGATCGTGTACGACGCCGAATCGCTGCGCCGGTTCTTCGCCATCGCAGCGCTGGTGGCGCCGGGCCATCCGGTGCTGATCGATCGCTTCCTGGAGGATGCCTTCGAGGCCGACGTCGATGCGATCTCGGATGGCACACGCTGCGTCATCGGCGGGGTGATGCAGCACATCGAGGACGCCGGTATCCACTCCGGTGATTCGGCGTGCGTGCTGCCGCCGTACCTGATCACCGAAGACCAGGTCGAGCAGATGCGCGAACACACCCGCGCGTTCGCTCGCGCGCTGGGGGTGGTCGGGTTGATCAATGCGCAGTACGCCATCAAGAATGGCGTGGTGTATTGCCTCGAGGTGAATCCGCGCGCCTCGCGCACCATCCCGTTCGTTTCGAAGACAACGGGCGTGCCGCTCGCGGGACTCGCCGCCGCCGTGATGAGCGGACGAACGCTCGATACGCTCGGCCTGACCGACGATCCGTTGCAACCGTACGTCGCCGTCAAGGAAGCGGTCTTCCCGTTCGCCAAGTTCCCGGGCGTGGATACGCGCCTGGGACCCGAAATGCGTTCGACCGGCGAGGTGATGGGCATATCGGATTCATTCGGCATGGCGTTCGCCAAGGCGCAGGCGAGTGCCGGCGGCGAGCTGCCGTTGAAGGGCTCGGTGTTCGTGACCGTCAACGATCACGACAAGCCCACCGTCGTCCCGATCGCGCGGCGCTTTCACGAACTCGGCTTCAGGATCCTCGCGACCGAGGGGACGCAGCGTTATCTGCGGGCGCGCGGCGTGCCGGCAGAGCGGGTGCTCAAGGTCTACGAAGGACGGCCCAACGGCATCGACCTGATGCTGTCAGGCCAGATTCACCTCCTGGTCAACACACAGCTTGGCAAGCTGACGCAACAGGACGATTACGCCATGCGCCGGGCGGCACTTCAGCACGGCGTTCCGTATACCACGACAATGTCAGCGGCATCGGCCGCGTGTGACGCGATCATCGCAATGAAGAGCCGGAGACTCGAGGTGCGATCGATCCAGGAATGGCATCTTAGTGCGCGAGCCGAGAGCCATGAGGTGGGAGCGGGGAGCGCAGCGGGGAGCCATGAGGTAGGAGCGGGGAGTGCAGCCAGGAGCGGCGAGGCCGGAGCAAGCCCGGGGCCGGGAGCCCAGAGCCCGCCATGAGCCCGGAGCCCGGGGGATCGGTGCAAGGTGCACGGGTCAAGCCATTCATCGACGCGTTGCGGAGCGCGGTGCGCGGTGAGGTGCGGGAGAACGAGGCGCTCGGTCGTTGGTCGACGTACCGGATTGGTGGTCCCGCTACGGTGCTGTTTCCCGCGAGTGCAGAGGACGTTGCCAACGCGGTGCGCCTCTGCGCCGAGCGCGGTGTCTCCTGGTTCGCGCTTGGCCTGGGGAGCAACCTGCTCTTTCCTGATGACGGACTCGATGCGCTGGTCATTCGCATCGGCAAGGGTCTCGATGCCACCACCGACGACGGCTCGCACTGGGTAATCGGCGCCGGACTGCCGCAACCTCTGGCAGCCAAGCGAACTGCGGCCGCGGGATGGGGTGGCATTCACAAGATGGTCGGTGTGCCGGGAAGCGTCGGCGGTGGAATCGTGATGAACGCTGGATGCCATGGCGCCGAGTGGCGCGACACGGTGGTATCGGTCACCGCGATCGACGAACACGGCCGGGATCGCGTGATCCCCGCGATGGAGGTGGGGTTCACCTACCGACGGAGCGCGCTGGGCCGAGCGATCGTGCTTGCCGCGACAGTCGAATTGCATCGGGCCGATCCTGCGGTACTCGAGTCGGAAGTGGATCGCCTGTATCGGTGGCGCAGGGACGGCACGCCGTTCAATCAGCCGTGTTGCGGTTCGGTGTTCAAGAACCCGATCCTTCCCGCCGCCTATGGCCCGGCGCCTCCGCGCACCGCCGGACAGTTCATCGAGGCTGCCGGGCTCAAGGGAACCCGCGTCGGTGCGGTCGAGGTGTCGCCGATGCACGCCAACTACTTCATCAACACCGGTGACGGCAGGTCTGCGGACGTGGTGGCCTTGATGCGCACCGCCAGGGATCGCATCCGGGACGGCTGGGGTGTGGTGCTCGAGCCGGAGGTGAAGCTGATCGGAGTTGACGGGACTGCCGCTTCGCTCGACGCATCGATCGGCTCCGCGTAGCACGTGCAATCGCGCGATCGTCCGGCTACTCGCCACGCATCGCCGAAACCGGATCGATGCGGGTGCCGCGGCGGGCGGGGATCCAAGAAGCAATCCACGCCGAGGTCAGCAGAGCGAGAGCAGTGGCACCGAACGCGAGCGGGTCTCGCGCCGAGACGCCGTAGATCAGCGACGAAACGGTTCTCGTGCCGGCGAGCGCCGCCACCACGCCTGCCGCAATCCCGATCACGACCGTGCGCAGCGCCTTCCGCTGCACCGCGTGCTGCACCATGCGCGGGTGCGCGCCGAGCGCGATCCGGATCCCGATATCGCGCGATTGCTGTGCGACGGAGTACGAGACCACGCCGTAGATGCCGAGTGCCGCCAGCAGCAGTGCCACCCCGGCGAATGCGGAAAGCAGCAGCGTGAGAAAACGCCGATTCGCCACGGACGACGATACCTTGTCGGACATCATCGAGAAATCGGGCGGTGCGTTGGGGT
>JBOHRY010000021.1:0-8506 GCA_050732955.1 Gemmatimonadales bacterium
CGAGCGCGGGAGCCATGCCAATCCTGACAGGCGACCCGACGTTACTTCGGGATCGGCGCGACAGCGATGTTCTGCAGCTTCCAGCCGTGCACGCCGTGCCGAACGACCGCGAGATACCGATACACCATCTCGCCGCCATCAGCCGGGTGCACCGTCCAGGTGCCGACGTCCACCGCGGTCGAACCGTAGACTTTCACCGAGTGCGACGCGATCACGGCGTGCGGCCAGTTGGATGCCCCCTCCTCGTTCTTCTTGGCGATCGCGGAAAGGCCGACGACCTCGGTGCCATCGACATCGAGTACCACCGCGTCCGGCGTGTACATCGAATTCACCGTCTTCACGTCCTTGGCGTTCCATGCCTCCACGTATCCGTTGCGAACCTTGGCAATGTCTCCGAGCGTGGTGCTGAGCGGGACATGTGCCGCCGGAATGCCCTGAGCGAGCGCGACGGACGGCACTGCGAAACCGGCGACGAGTGCCAGCGGAACCACATGCAGGCACCACTTGGGACACCTCATGACGAACTCCTTGCTGCGATGGTGGTGGGGGAAGATCCACTATGGTACCGCCGCGACGAAAGCGCGCAAGTGCTCGCCGTCAGGACCTGATCGCCGCCTGCAACCAGCCCAGGATCAGCACAAGCGCCAGCGCCTTCCCCCAGCGCGGCCAGCTGGGCCAGAGCCCCACCACGCTGATCGCCAGCAGCAAGGCGGTGAGGGTGACCAGGGGCATGACAGCGGCGGATGCGGGCAACGGTGCGCCTTCCACCAGCAGTGTCCGGCCGGCGAGGCCGGCGGCCAGACCGAGCACAAGAAGGCCGGCGACCGGATAAATGCGGCGCACGGGAACGGCGGGGTCGGCCGGCTGGCCGATACGTCGCCATCCCATCACGATCACCGCGACGATCACCAGCGCCAGGTCGGCGATGACGAAGAACCGCAGCGCCGGATTGGTGATGTGCGGCGACATCTGGTCGCCGATGATTCGGCCGGCGGCTCGCAACGCACGATCCAGACCGCCGTGCCACGCGTATGTCATCCCGTGCGGCCACGCACCGCCGAGGAGATGGGCCAGCTCGAGCACGACGGCAACCGGCAGCAGGGCCAGCGCCACCCGTTGCCAGCGGCCGCGCGGCCGCTGCAGCATTGCCCAGGCCGCCGTGCCGAGCGGGAGCCCGATGCCTTCGGGGGCAACAAAGAGTCCGCCCACGGCGCCGAGGGTTCCATACGCCAGCGAGAATCGGGGCGCGTGCATCATCGCGCCGGCGGTGAGCAAGGTGATCGCGAGCAGCGGTGGCCCGGTGAGCGACGCGAGATGGAGCGGGATGAATCCGGGAAGTGCCACGACGAGCACCGCGGCGAGCGCGCCGGCAACCGCACCCATCGCTGCCTCGGCGATCAGCAGGACGACTGCGGCGCTGATCCCGGCGCAGGCGGCCGGCAGCAGCGGACCCAGGTTAGCCGACGTTGAACCCTCGAGCCCGACAATGAAGTAGAAACCGCTGCCGCGCGCCCGCCACCAGACCAGGATTGCGGTGAGCGCGAAGGCCAGCAGTGCCCGGCGTCGCGCGCGGCTCAGCGACCCCCCGTGACCGGATACCAGCGCTGGCCGGTGCGGGCCATTTCGTCGAGCACCGGCGCCGGCTCGAATCGCGGACCGTACGCCGCGGCGAGTTTTTCCAGCCGGGCGACCGCTTCGGCCGCGCCGACGCTGTCGAGCTCCCGGAGCGGGCCGCCGCGGAACGCGGGAAATCCGATGCCGAAGATCGCTCCCATGTCCCCGTCTCGCGGCGTGCGTACCACGCCTTCGCTCATCGCCAGCGCGGCTTCGTTGAGCATCGCGAACACCATCCGATCGGTGAGGTTGCGCGGGTCCACGTCGGACCGCTGACGAACGCCCAGCAACTGATACACACTGTTGTCACTACCGGCCTTGTGTCCGTCCTTGTAGAAGTAGAAGCCCCGCGCGTTCTTGCGCCCGAGCCTCCCATCCGCGCGCATCACGCCGATCACTCGTGACGGTCGCATGCGATCGCCCAGCGCCTGGTGCATCACCTTGCCCGCCTTCTCGCCGATCTCGAGACCGACTTCGTCCATCAGCGCGACGGGACCGACCGGAAACCCCCAAGTGGTCATGGCGGCGTCGATCGATTCGATCGGCACCCCCTCTTCGAGGAGAAATCCGGCTTCGTTCAAGTACGGCAGCAGGATGCGATTGACCCAGAACCCCGGAGAATCGGCGACTACGATCACCGTCTTGCCCAGCCGCCGGCCAAACTGCACCGCGGTGACGATCGCGTCGACCGACGTGACGCTGGTCGGGATCACCTCGAGCAGCGGCATTTTCTCGACCGGCGAGAAGAAGTGCATACCGAGGACGCGCTCAGGATGCTGTGCCGCTGTTGCGAGTTCATGCACGGGAAGCGTCGATGTGTTGGTCGCGATCACCGTGGTTGCCGGAATCGCATGCTCGACCTCCGCAACGACCTGTCGCTTGAGCGCCAGATCCTCGAACACCGCTTCGATGACCAGGTCGGCTCCGCCAAAACCATCGAAGCCGCCGGTACCGGTGAGGTAGGCCCGCTTGCGAGTGTATTCGAATGGCGTGATGCGCTTGCGCGCGAGCTGGCCCGAGACAATCCGGGTGGCACGTGCCAGTCCCCGCCCGACCTTCGCCAGGTCGGCATCCTTGAGCCGCACTTCGACACCGGCCTGCGACACCGCGGTGCCGGCGATTCCCGCGCCCATGAAGCCGGCCCCGATCACGCCGAGCCGGCGAACGGGATGGGCGTGGCCAGCGCCCGCGGGCACACCATCGTCCTTCCGAAGTTCGGTGGTCGCGAAGAACACTTCGACCAGCCGGCGTGAAACATCCGTCATCGCCAGTTCGCCGAACGTCATCGCTTCCGCCTCAAGCCCGCGCGTCATGCCGTACCGCATCGAAGTCTGGATCACATCGATGGCTCGCGCGGGTGCCGGATAGTGACCACCGCTCGCTGCTGCGGCCCGGCGCCTCGCGCCGCGATAGACGATCTGCCGCCCGATCGGATTGCGATCGAGCAGCCATGAACCGCCGCGACGCGACGGCGATCGCACCCCACGCGCCAGTCGCTCGGCGGCGGCCGTGGCGATGTCGAGCAGGATCGCCGGCGGAACGAGTTCGTCGATCAGTCCGAGTCGGAGCGCACTGCGGCCCCGCTCCTTGTGCGCGGTGAGGATCATCTTCAACGCCGCGCGCACGCCGATCAGCCGCGGCAACCGATTGGATCCCCCGGCTCCCGGAATCAATCCGAGCTGGGTTTCGGGAAAGCCGAGCACCGTCTTGGAATGATCAGTGGCAACGCGGTACTGGCACGCCAGCGCCAGCTCGAGCCCGCCACCCAGGCATGCACCGTGAATTGCGGCCACGACCGGCTTCGCGGAATCGGCGATGCGTTGCATCAGGAGCTGTCCGTCCTTCGACAGCCGTGTGGCCTCCTCTGCCGTCCGAAGCGCCACGAATTCATCGATGTCCGCGCCCGCGATGAAGATGTCGGGCTTGCCCGAGATGATGACAATTGCCTTGACGAGCTCGTCGGACTCCAGTCGCTGCAACAGATCTTCGAGCTCCCACCGCGTGGCGCTGCTCACCTTGTTCACCGGATCGTGCGGCGTGTCGAGCGTCACCACCGCGACGCCACCCTGGCGAACGGTCGTGAACGCCGTCATACCACGCGCTCCAGCACGACGGCAAATCCCATCCCGCCCTGGGCGCAGATCGAGATCAGGCCGAACTGCACGGCGCGCCGCGACATCTCGTTCGAGAGCGTGGTGACCAGTCGTGATCCCGTGGCGCCGAACGGGTGGCCAATGGCGATCGAGCCGCCCATCACGTTGGTGCGATCCCAGTCGATCTCGCCGAGTGCGCCCGGAAGGCCGAGCCGCTTGGCCCAGTCCGTTGAGCTCCAGGCCTGAATGTTCGATAGCACCTGCGCCGCGAACGCTTCGTGAATCTCCACCAACCCGAGCTGGTCCCACGTGATCCCGGCGCGCTTGAGCGCCACGGGCACGGCGTACGCTGGACCCATCAGCAGCTGCCAGCCGGGATCCACCGCAGCAACCGCGTAGCTGCGGATCGCGGTGAGCGGTCGGTATCCCAGCGCCCGCGCCTTTTCCTCGGCCATGATCAGCGTGGTTGACGCGCCGTCCGTCAGCGGCGACGAATTGCCTGCCGTCACGGTGCCGTACCGTCGATCGAACACCGGCTTGAGCTTCGCCAGGGCATCGATCGACGTGTCCGCACGAATGACAGTGTCCGCCACGACGACCTGATCCATCTCGGGTCCGCCGAACCACGGCGCAATTTCGGCCGAGAGCCTGCCGTCAGCGGTGGCGGCAGCGGCACGCTGATGACTCATCAGCGCGAGTTCGTCCTGCGACTCCCGCGAGATGTGATTCTCCTTGGCCATCTTTTCCGCCGACTGCCCCATCGTCTCGCCGGTGCTCGGCTCGGCGATCGCCGGCGCCACCGGCTTGAGGTCCCGTGGACGGATCTGCGCGAAGAGGGCGAGGCGCTCGCCCAGCGATTTTGCGCGGCTCGCGGCGGCGAGCACCTGCGCGACCTTGCGCGTGTGCAGAATCGGCACGTCGGAGAGTGAATCGACACCACCGGCCAGCACCACGTCGGCGTGACGCGCCATGATCTGGTCGGCGGCGTTGCAGATCGCCTGCGCACCCGACGCGCAGGCGCGATTCAACGTGTAGGCCGGCACCGTCCGCGGCAGCTGCGGAAGCAAGGCGACTTCCCGCGCGACGTTGTACACCAGCGGAGACGACACGACTTGTCCCATGATGACTTCGTCGACCTCGCCGCCCGGCAGTTCGGTGCGGTACAGGAGCTCACGAGTGCAGTGCCGCGCCAGGTCAACGGCGGTGGCATCCCGCAACGCTGTGCCCGCCTTGGCGAATGGCGTGCGCAGGCCGGCCACGACAACGGCCCGGCGGCCCGGCGGTGGGGTGAGCATGGTCGTAAGGTAAGAGGTGGGGATTGACAACGTTATCTTGCAGCAGCGCTCAGATGATGGAGTTCCAAGTGGTTCCAGTCGATCCGGGAGAGCCCGAAATCGCCGTCCCCGCCGAGGCGATGTACGAGGCATTGCTCGAAGAGCAGGGGCGAGTACGTCGAGAGCCCGGAGCCGTGAGCCCGGAGCAGAGCCCCGAGCCCAGAGCGCCTGCAGCGACTGCGGTTGCGGTTCCTTCGAATGCCGTGGCGCTCAAGGGTCCGGCGCTCAAGCTGGCGCAGAACATGGACGCCTCACTCGCAATTCCCGTCGCCACGACGTTCCGGGATATTCCGGTGCGGGTACTCGAGGCCACGCGCTCGGATCTCAATGCGCAACTCAAGTCCGCCGGCCGCCCGGAAAAGCTCTCCTTCACCCACCTCATCGCGTGGGCGCTGGTCCGTGCCTGCCGCGAGTTTCCGATGATGGGAACCAGCGTGCTGAAGCAGGGCGCCGACGTATTCAAGGTGCCGGCCGAGCATGCGAACCTCGGACTCGCCGTTGATGTGGAACGCAAGGATGGCTCGCGCGGGCTGGTGGTGCCTGTCGTCAAGCGCGCCGAGTCCATGGGCTTCGCGGAGTTCCTCGCCGCGTACGAATCTCTGGTCGATCGAGCCCGCCACAACAAGCTGATGCCCGATGATTTCGCCGGTGCCACGATGACGCTGACCAACCCCGGTGGCCTCGGCACCGTCGCATCGGTCCCGCGCTTGATGCCGGGTCAGGGCACCATCATCGCCACCGGCGCCATCGCGTATCCGCCCGAATTCTCGTCGGCTGATGCTGCGTCGATCAGCGCGATGAAGCTTTCGAAGATCATGACGATGACCAGCACCTACGATCATCGCGTGATCCAGGGCGCCGAATCGGGAAGCTACCTGCGTCTGGTCGACCAGTTGCTTCAGGGCGAGCACGGTTTCTACGACGAGATCTACCAGCAACTGCAGTTGACCGCGGCGCCAGCCACCACCGCAACTGCCACGGCGCCGGCAGCATCGTCGCCGCAAGCAGCCACCGACCACGCGACGCTGGCGCAGGTCGCCGCAGCGATGGGCCTGGTCAAGGCGATCCGTACGCACGGTCACCTGGCGGCTCGCCTCGATCCGCTCGGCGCGCGACCGCCCGGCGATCCTTCGCTCAACCCGGCCTCGCTGGGGCTCACGCCGGAGATCATGGCCAGGATTCCGGCCGACGTGCTGCGCCTCGGTGTCCCGGGTGCGACGCTGGCCGACGCGCTGCCCAATCTGCAGCAGACGTACTGCGGGTCGATCGCGTACGAGGTGGAACACCTGGCGTCACACGAGCGTCGCCGCTGGCTGCGGGAGCAGATCGAATCCGGTGTGCATCGGACGCCGCTGGTTCCGGAAGATGCCAAGCGCGTGCTGCAGAGCCTGACCGCGGTCGAAGGGATGGAACGCTTCCTCGACAAGGCCTATCTCGGCGCCAAGCGTTTTTCGATCGAGGGCGTCGACGTCATGGTGCCGATGCTCGACCTGGTGATCGAGCTGGCCGGCGACGCGGGTGTGCGCGATGTCGTCCTCGGCATGGCGCATCGCGGGCGTCTCAACGTGCTGGCGCACACGGTGGGCCGGCCGTACGAAGTGATCCTGGCGGAGTTCGAGGGCAACAAGGCCGACGCAACACCCGACGGCGGAACTGGCGACGTCAAGTACCATCACGGTGCAGAGGGTGCATTCCTGACCCGAAGTGGCCGCGGTGTCACGGTCACGTTGCTTCCCAATCCGAGTCACCTCGAATTCGTCGACCCGGTCATAAACGGTCGCGCGCGCGCCGAACAGACCGACCGGCACGACCGCAACGCCAAGCTCGATCCGATCGCCGCGCTGCCGCTCGCCATCCATGGCGACGCGGCGTTTCCGGGACAGGGCGTGGTTGCCGAAACGCTGAACCTCAGCAACCTGGCCGGATACAGTACGGGCGGCACGCTTCACCTGATCGCCAACAACCAGGTCGGCTTCACCACGGATCCCCGAGAAGGACGCTCGACGCGCTATTCGTCCGACCTGGCCAAGGGATTCGACATCCCGATCGTGCACGTGAACGCCGACGATCCGGCCGCGTGCCTCGCCGCGGTGCGGCTGACGATGGCGTATCGCACGCGATTCCAGGGCGACGTCCTGATCGACCTGGTGGGATATCGCCGCCACGGGCACAACGAGGGCGACGAAGCGAGCTTCACGCAGCCGCTGATGGCCGCCAAGATCAAGGTACAGCCCACGCTGCGCCAGCAGTTCGCTGCGACGCTCGAATCGGCGGGCACGATCGCTCCCGGCGAAGCGGACGCAATGGTGGAGGAGTTGTATCAGCGGCTGCTGGCGACCCAGACGAGCTTCCGCGCGTCGCACTCGCAACCGGCCGCCATGACTGCCGCTGCGCCGGTGGTCGCAAACGCGGATTTCGACACCGGAGTTGTTGCCGAATCCCTGACGCGATTCAACGACGAGCTGCTGGCATGGCCGCCGGAATTCAGCGTCCACCCGAAGGTCAGCACCCAGCTGCAGCGGCGGCGCGCGGCACTCACCGCGGACGGCGGGATCGACTGGGGACACGCCGAGTCGCTCGCGTTGGCATCACTGCTGGCCGAAGGCATTCCGGTGCGGTTGACGGGACAGGATGTCGGACGCGGGACATTCGCGCATCGGCATGCGGTCCTGCACGACGTCCGCAACGGCCAGGCCCTCATTCCGCTGGAGACACTTCCCGCCGGCACGGCGCGCTTCGAGGTTCACAACTCGCCGCTCTCGGAACTGGCGGCGATCGGGTTCGAATACGGCTACGCCGCTGCCGCACCCGATGCGCTGGTCATCTGGGAAGCGCAGTACGGCGACTTCGTCAATGGCGCACAGGTGATGCTGGATCAGTTCATCGCGGCGGGAATGAGCAAGTGGGGCGTCACGTCGCGGCTCACGCTGCTGCTGCCGCACGGCTACGAAGGCAGCGGACCCGAGCATTCCAGCGGTCGGGTCGAGCGGTTCCTGCAGGCCGCGGCCGAAGGCAACATGCGGATCGCCAACTGCACCACGCCGGCGCAGTACTTCCACCTGCTTCGCCGCCAGGCAAAATGGCCTTTGCAGCGGCCGCTGGTCGTCATGACACCGAAGTCGCTGCTCCGGAAGAAGGAAGCGGGCTCATCGCTGGCCGACCTGGCGACTGGCGCTTTCCGGACCGTCCTCGACGACGCCGGAATCGGCGAACACCGCGCATCAGCGCGCGCGCTGGTGCTCTCGAGCGGGAAGGTGTATTACGACCTGCTGGCGGAGGCGGTGAAGCGGGATGAGCGCCCGCCGCTGGCGCGCGTGGAGCAGCTCTATCCCTTCCCCGAGCAGGAACTGCGCGACCTGCTCTCGCGCTACCCGTCGCTCACCGAAGTCGTGTGGACCCAGGAAGAGCCGCGCAACATGGGACCGTGGACCTTCATCGAACAGCGCCTCTCGCCGATCCTGCCGC
>JBOHRY010000022.1:0-8034 GCA_050732955.1 Gemmatimonadales bacterium
ATGCCGCCGGTGAACACTCCCGCGTGCGGCCGGATCAGCCGGAAAAGCCGGGTCCGCGTGCCGGGAACGGTCAGCCGCGTCTCGGGGTCAGCAGCGCAATAGGCAGCACGACCTCCTCGGGCGCCACGCCGCCGTGCAGGAATGCCCCGCGGTATCGCGCCTGATACTCCCGGAGCTTGGTGGGATACACGAAAAACCGGTCGTCGGTTGCCAGCAGCAGCCGCGTCGTGGGCGTCCTCGGCGGCAGTCCCCACGCCTGCAGGTCATCGACCACGACCGCGGCGCCGGGTTCGTCCACCCGAAGATCCTCGCCGAACTTGAAGCGCAGATTGGCGGTCGCATCGCGGCGGGCGTAGATCGTTGCCGGCGTGTGGCAGTGGATCGAACCGTGGTCGGTCGTGAGGATCACGGTCACCTTGCGGCGTTCGGCTTCCTTGAGCGCGTCGAGCAGCGCCGAGCGCTCGAACCAGGTCCGCGTCAGCGAACGCAGTGCGGGCGTATCACGCGCCACTTCGAACAGCGCGTCGTTCTCCGTGCGTCCGTGCGTGAGCTGATCGATGAAGTTGAACACCAGCGCGGTGACACCGCCCTGCGACAGGTGGCTCGGCAAGCGCTTGAGCATCGCCTCGCCGTCGGCGGCCGAGAACATCTTCTCGTATTGCACTCCCACATCGCGGCCGAGGAGTTCGCGCAGCTGTTCGGTCAGGAGCGCGGCCTCATGCGCATTGAGCGAAGATTCCTCGTGCTCGCTCCACCAGCCCGGATGGCGCGCGACCATCTCCGCGGGATAGAGTCCCGAGAAGATGGCATTCCGGCTGTACGGCGTTGCGGTCGGCAGGATCGAGAAGTAGTGGTCGACCTCCACCTCGAAGATCCGCTCGACCAGCGGACGGATGACGGTCCACTGGTCCAGGCGCAGGCAGTCGACCACGACCAGCATCACCTTGCCGTTGGCCTCGAGTGTCGGCCGGAGGAATTCCGACACGACATCGACGGAGAGCGGCGGCCGGTCGGCGCTGCGCTCGGCGAGCCAGCGCGGGTAGTTGCCGGCGATGAATGCGGCGAAGTCGCGGCGAATCGCGGACTGCAGCGTGCGAAGCGCCTCCTGCAGGCCGGGCTCATCGGCCTGGCCGAGCTTGACCTCCCACTCGGCGAGCTCGGCCACCAGCTCGACCCATTCCCGCCACGCCAGCGTCTCGCCCCGCCGGCCCTCCAGTTCGCGGAAGCGGCCGACGAAATCCCGCGACAGTCGCTGCTGGCGAATCCGATCGCCTTCGAGCAGTCGCGTCACGACCGAGAGCACCTGCCGCGGGCTCACCGGCTTGGTGAGATAGTCCGCGGTCTCGGCACCGATCGCGTCACGGAGGGTGTCCTGCCCTTCGGACTTGGTGATCATGACGACCGGCATCGACGAATCGATCTCGCGAAGTTGCGGCACCAGGTCGAGGCCGCGAGTGCCGGGCATCTGCTCGTCGAGCAGCACCACGCCGTATGGCTGGCGACGGAGCAGGACCAGCGCGTCGTCACCATTGGCGGCGCGCTCGACGGTAAACCCCTGCTGTTGCAGGAACAGGACCTGCGAATCGAGGGTGTCGATCTCGTCATCGACCCAGAGGATGCTGCGCGGGCGGGCCATGAAGTAAACTAAGGCCGTGCTCAAGATCCTGATCGTCCGGTTTTCGTCGATCGGCGACCTGCTGCTCACGACACCGCTGCTCCGCTCCATTCGAGAACGGCATCCTGACGCCCACATCAGTTTCGTGGTGCGCGAGGATATGCAGGACACGCTGCGTCACAATCCACGGATCGACGAACTGATCGCCTGGCGGCGAGGTAGCTCACTCGCAGAACTCGCCCGCCGGCTCCGGAGCGAACGGTGGACCCATCGCCTCGACCTGCACGGATCGCTTCGGTCCCGATTGCTGCGACTGATGGTGGGCGGTCGATGGACTGGCTACCAGAAACACCGGTTGCGCCGCCGACTGCTGATCATGACTCACGGCCGCCGCGGCGGCTCGCTCGGTCCGGTCGTCGAGCGGTATTTCGCGGCGGCGCGCGACCTCGACGTGACGCCGGACCATCGCGCACCGGAGTTCTTTACGACGCCGGACGCCGATACGGAGGCTGCGGCGTTTCTCGCCCAACACAACCTCGGCCGTGAACGGCCGCTGCTGGCGCTCGCACCGGGGGCGGCTCACTTCACCAAGCGGTGGCCGGCAGCGCACTGGGTTGCCCTCGCGGAGCGCATGCGCGAGCAGAACGATCTGCTCGTGCTCGGCGCCGACGTCGACGTGCCGGTTGCTGACGCGATCGTCGCCGCTGCGGGCAATCGCGCCGCCAGCGCCGCCGGCCGCTACCCGCTCGGCGGGACAGCGGCGCTGCTCAAACGGGCGGCTGCCCTCGTTGTCGGGGACACCGGCGTGCTGCACCTGGCCACGGCGGTGGGAACTCCGGTCGTCGGGATGTACGGCCCGACGGTCGAGGCGTTCGGATTTTTTCCTTATGCGGCGAAGGCCGTGATCGTGCAGCACGCGCTGGATTGCCGGCCGTGTTCTTCACAGGGCGGACCAGTCTGCCCGCTGGCTCACCATCATTGCCTGGTGCAGATGCTGCCTGATGAAGTGGCGACAGCCGTCAACCAGCTCCGGACGTCGGCCTGAGGTGAGCGACTGGTCGCCGCCGCTTCTCGTGCTGATCTCGCTGCAGCGCCAACTGGAGCGCGGCCCCAAGCGCGAAGGTGCCTTCGCTCTCTGGCTCACGGTGCGGGTGGCACTCGACCTGGGCCTGTCTGCCGAGCCCCCCGATCGCGCCGACCGGCGTCGGGTCGCCTTGCTCGGCCGCCGGATCGCGACGCTGGCGATGCCGCGCTCGCTGGCGCGCGGCCTGACCGCGGCGATGAGCCATCTGGATAGCGGGACCAATGCCGGCGCGAGGGTGGCGTTGGCCCAGCTGGTGGCTCCAGCGCGCGACGCGCTCGGCACCGAGGCGGCCGACGCGATTGCGCAGGCGGCGCGCCTGATTCACGAGCAGCGCCGCTAGTGGCCGGCGGCTTTGCTCGTGTCGCGTGCTCCGGCGATGACCACCATCGATCCCACCGCGCCGTTCGGACTCACGGTGATCCAGATCGACGGACCATCCTGCTCCGCGTAGAACGAGGTAGTCTTGCCGGAAGTGCGTTCGTTCAGCAGCCGGAACGGATCCTGTGACAGGACTCTGCGATAGTAGCTGACCACCGAGTCGGGACCCACGCGCGAAACGATGAGGAACTGCATCGCGTTGGTGCCGCTCTGCCGGACCAGTGGTTCGGGCTCCGGTGGCAGCGGAATATTCGGCAATACTTGAGAGACGACCAGTTCCTTCGGCTCGGGCTTGTGGCAGCCTGCCAGCACGGTCCCGGCGGTCAGGAGCAGCAGCATCTGATGTAAGCGCATCCGCCAAAGCTAGTGGCGGGCGGTCCCCAGTAGCCAGCCGACTGTCGCCCCCGCTACGATTCCTGTTCGAACACGGAGATTGCGATGTCCGGCCACAGCAAGTGGAGCACGATCAAGCGCAAGAAGGCGCTCACCGACAACCGGCGCGCTTCGGCGTGGACCAAGCTGATCCGAGAAATTACCGTGGCAGCCAAGGCCGGCGGCGGCGATCCGGGCAGCAACGCCCGGCTGCGCAAGGCGATCGATGATGCCCGCGCCGGAAACATGCCCAACGACAACATCGAACGCGCCATCAAGAAAGGCACCGGCGAACTCGAAGGGGCCAGTTACGAAGAGTTCACCTATGAAGGCTATGGCGCCGGCGGGACCGCCATACTGATCGAGGGTTCCACCGACAACGCCAACCGCACCGTCGCAGAAGTGCGCCACGCCTTCTCGCGCAACAACGGCAACCTCGGCACTACCAATTCCGTCGCGTGGATGTTCGAGAAGAAGGGACAGATCCTCATCCCGATGGCGCGGATCCCGGAAGAGAAGGCGATGGAGGACGCGCTGGACGCGGGCGCCAGCGACTTCTCGGCCGACGGCGACCTCTACGTCGTGACCACCGAGCCGAATCAGTTTCACGCCGTGATGGACGCGTTCACGGCGAAGGGTTACCGGCCGGAATCGTCGGAAATCGCGATGGTTCCCAAGAACGTGGTGAAGCTGGCGGCCGCCGACGCACGCAAAGTCCTGCAGTTGATCGACGCCCTCGAGGAACTCGACGACGTCTCCAAGGTCTTTACCAATCTCGACGTCGACGCGGTCGAACTCGAGGAGGCGGGGACCTGATTTCCGCCCGCGCCATGACCGTGCTTGGAGTGGACCCGGGCACGGCGGTGATGGGATATGGAGTGGTGACCGCCGGGGGAACGGGACACGCCGTGCACCTGGTGGAATGCGGCGTGGTCCGTACCAGGCCCGACCAGCCGCTTGGCAATCGCCTGGCCATCCTCTTCGACGGCATCAGCGAATTGCTCGAGCGCCATCGGCCCGACGCCGTCGCCGTGGAGGGACTCTTTCACGGACGGAATGCCCGCAGCGCCCTGGTGCTTGGCCACGCCCGCGGCGTCGTGCTGCTCGCCGCCACCCGAGCCGGGATTACCGTCGCAGAAATTTCCCCCGCCGAGGTCAAGCGTGCGGTCACCGGCACTGGCGCCGCAACCAAACCTCAAGTCGGCGCCATGGTGATGCGGCTCCTTCACCTGACCGCCTCGCCGTCGCCGGCCGACGCTGCGGATGGAGTCGCCATCGCGTTGACGCATCTGCTGCGCGCCGAGCCGCGGGCAAGAATGGCGGTCCGGCGATGATCTCGTCCGTCACCGGCCTGCTGGTGCTGCGGGATCCTGCTGGGATCGTGATCGAGACGGCCGGGGGAACGGGCTACCTGCTGGAGGTTCCGCTCGGAGTGTTCGAACGCCTTCCCGCCACCGGTGGACGAATTCAGCTGCAGACGGAACTGGTGATCCGGGAAGAAGCGTGGTCGCTCTTCGGTTTCGACAGTGCCTCCGAGCGCGACGTCTTCCGGCGCCTGATGGGCGCGTCCGGCGTCGGCCCGCGACTCGCCCTCGCCATCCTCTCGGCGCTGGGACCGGACCGCACCGTACGCGCGATTCGGGACCGCGACCTTGCCGCGTTGGCCAGCGTTTCGGGAATCGGCCGGAAGAAGGCCGAGCGCATCGCGCTCGAACTGGGCGACCGGATCGACGACCTGTCGGTTTCCGACAGGAAGGACGGCGCGACGCACGCCCCGTCCGCTGATGCCGTGCGCGCCCTGGTCAAGCTCGGTTACACTCCCGCCATGGCCGACACCGCCGTTCGCTCGGCGCTCGACGCCGGGACCACGCAGGACATCGCCGCGCTGGTGCGGCGGGCACTCTCCGATCTGACCCGAAAGTCTTGACCATGGAATTCGTTGCCGGCCCCGCTGTCACCGCCGAATGGAACTGCACCCGGTGCGGCGTGACCAATCGCAAGCTCGTCGCTTCCGACCGTCGTGAAATCATGGATCGCTGCATCCACTGTGGCCTCAAGCACCGCCTGCGGCTGGATGACCGGCCGGTGCGCTGGCGCGCCGAGGCGGTGTGACCCGCTCCGGCGACTCGTCGCGCCGTGGATCGCCGTCGCCACCGCGCGCCCAGCACGTGGAAATCACCACGCCGGCGGCGCTGGGCGACGAGCCCAGTACCGAGGCGGTGTTGCGTCCCTCGCGCCTCGACGAGTTCATCGGCCAGCAACAAGTCCGCGCGTCGCTGCAGATTGCCATCGACGCGGCGCGGCAACGTGGCGACGCTCTCGATCACGTCCTTTTTTTCGGGCCTCCCGGCCTGGGCAAGACCACTCTTGCCATGCTCATGGCGCGCGAGATGGGCGTGCAGTGCCGGACCTCGTCCGGACCCGTGCTGGAGCGGCCGGGCGATCTGGTCGGCCTGCTCACCTCGCTCGGGCGCGGTGACGTGCTCTTCATCGACGAGATTCACCGGCTGCGACCGCAGCTCGAAGAGTTCCTCTACCCGGCGATGGAGGATTTTCACGTTGACGTGCGCCTGAGCGACGGTCCCCACGCGCAGACGCTGCCGATGACCATCGAGCGGTTCACCCTGATCGGAGCCACCACGCGATTCGGCCTGCTGACGCCGCCGATGCGCGCGCGTTTCGGACTGGTCGAACGCTTGTCGTTCTATCCGCCCGAGGACCTGATGGCAATCGTGCTCCGCTCGGCCGGCGTGCTCAATGTTCCCATCGATCCGGCCGGTGCGGCGGCCATCGCGCAGCGATCGCGCGGCACGCCGCGCATCGCCAACCGCCTCCTGCGCCGCGTGCGCGATTACGCCGAGGTGCGCTCCGATGGCCGCATCACGGCCGACGTCGCGACGGCGGCGCTGGAGCGACTCAATGTCGACGAGTTCGGGCTCGACGACATGGACATGCGGATCCTGAGCACCATCGTGGAAAAATTCGACGGCGGCCCCGTCGGGCTCGGCACCATCGCTGCGTCGGTCGGCGAGGACGCCGCAACCCTCGAGGAAGTGTACGAACCCTACCTGATGCAGCAGGGATTCCTGGAACGCACGTCGCGCGGCCGCGTCGCCACGCGCAACGCCTACCGCCGTCTCGGTATCACACCCAGCCGTCGTGACGACAGCCAGGCCTCGCTGCTCGATGAGTGAGCGGCGCTGGACCGCGGCCGATTTCGACTACCCGCTGCCCCAGGAACTGATCGCACAGACACCGACAACAGAGCGCGGCACGTCACGTCTGCTTGTGATTCGCCGCGGCGGACGGCCAGGTGAAGAACGTGACCTGGAATTCGCCGCACTCGAATCATTGATCCCGGCTGGCGATCTCGTCGTCGTGAACACCACCCGGGTGCGTCATGCGCGACTGCGAGGAACTCGACCATCAGGCGGACCTGCCGAGGTTCTGCTGATCCATCCGGCAGCGGGTGACACCTGGATCGCGATGGGTTCGCCGGGCACGGCGATGCGGCCGGGACGGAGTATCGCGCTCGACGATCGAGTCGCGATCGAAACGGTGGAGATCCTTCCGGACGGGATGCGGCGAGTGCGCTTCGTCGGTACGACGGCCGCCGACGCGATCGCCCGCTTCGGCCAGATTCCGCTGCCGCCCTACATCGACCGCGAACCGACCGGCAACGACGAAGCTCGGTACCAGACGGTGTACGCCGAACGGGAAGGAAGCGTGGCCGCGCCAACGGCAGGGCTGCATTTTACGCCGGCGCTGCTCGCCGCGCTCCGCGCGCGGGGCGTGGTAATCGCGACGTTGGATCTGGAGGTGGGGCCGGGCACATTTCGCCCGATGCAGGATGGCGAGGTAACCGCGCACGAGATGCACGCTGAGCGATTCGACATCCCTGCCTCACTGGCCGCGGCGGTGCTGGAGTGCCGCGAACGAGGCAATACGATCTGGGCAGTGGGAACGACGGTGGTGCGAGCGCTGGAAAGCGCGGCGCGTGACGACGGGAAGCTCAGTGCGGGTACCGCCGAAACGAAGTTGATGATCGGGCCCGGCTACAGGTTTCGCATGGTCGATCATTTGATCACGAATTTCCACCTGCCTCGCTCGACGTTGATGATGCTGGTCGCGGGGTTTGCCGGGTATGACACGGTGAGGGGGGCATACCGGCATGCGATTGAGGCGGGGTATCGGTTTTACAGTTATGGGGATGCGATGGCGATTGTCTAGCCCAGAGCCCAGAGCCCGGAGCCCAGAGCCGGCCCAGAGCCCAGAGCCCGGAGGTTGCTCCCGACTTCCTCTGGGCTCCGCCAGGCTTGCGTCGATTCACGCCGGTGCTTGTCCCTCCGGGCTCCGGGCCGGCTCTGGGCTCCGGGCTCTGGGCTCTGGGCTTGCTCCGGGCTCCAACCTCCTGGCTGCCCAATTCACACCGAACCGATAAAACCATGACAACCCCTGCCTCCAGCTACGTCACAGAAACCCTCGCTCTGCTCGGTGATTCCGATCCGCTCACCATCTTGTCGGCCACCCCGGCCTGGCTCGCGGCCCGGGTGGAAGGCCTCTCCCTCTCCGCACTCAACCAGCC
>JBOHRY010000023.1:0-3794 GCA_050732955.1 Gemmatimonadales bacterium
CCTCAGGGCTAGCTCGCCGTCGGGCCGGAATAGCCTCTGGGCTCCGGGCTCCGGGCCGGCTCCGGGCTCTGGGCTCCGGGCTTGCTCGGGGCTCGTACCTCGCGGTTCCCGGGCTGAAGCCCGGGCTCGGCTCCGTGCCCGGCAATTCATTAGTTTGCGCTGTCCAAACCTGTCACCATCTCCTCGCCCCGCCTAGTGTCCCGGACGGAAGGCCTCTCATCGCGATGTCCGACACTCCTTTGACTGCCGTCGCGGGCGCGATCCACTCCCCTTCCCTCGCGGCCGATCTGCTCACGCTGACCAAACCGCGGATCATTTCACTGCTGTTGCTGACCACCATCGCCCCGATGTTCATCACCCCGGCCGGGATGCCCTCCTTGAGCTTGATCGGCTGGGTCGCCCTCGGCGGTTACCTCATGGCCGGCGGTGCCAACGCCATCAACATGTGGTTCGATCGTGACATCGATGACAAGATGGTGCGCACCCGCCAGCGTCCCATTCCGGCGGGCCGCATCTCACCCGGGGCAGCACTCTTCTTCGGTCTCACTCTCGGCGCCGTGTCGTTCACGATCTTCTGGACTCTTGTCAATCCGCTCAGCGCCTGGCTCGCCCTCGGCGGACTCGCCTTTTACGTATTGGTCTACACCGTCTGGCTCAAGCGCCTCTCACCCCAGAATATCGTCATCGGCGGCGCCGCCGGCGCTTTTCCGCCGATGGTCGGCTGGGCAGCGATGACTGGTTCCCTCTCGCTCGGTGCGCTCTATCTCTTCGCCATCATCTTTTATTGGACCCCGCCGCATTTCTGGGCGCTGGCGCTCAACAAGCAGCGCGACTACGGTGCCGCGGGGATTCCCATGATGCCCAACGTGCACGGCGTGCACGAAACCAAGCGGCAGATGCTCCTCTATACCCTGATGCTGGTTCCGCTCACCATCATGCCGTCCGTCGTGGGAATCACCGGCCTGCTGTACGGCTTCGCGGCGATCGTCCTCGGCGCGCGCTTCGTGCAGCTCTGCTGGCGCATCATGCGCGAGGACGGTGTCACTCCCACGACGTGGAAGCTCTACAAGTACTCGCTCTCCTATCTGGCGCTGCTCTTTGTGGCGATGGCCGCCGACCGGTGGATCCCGTTCGGCCACCGGGCACCGCCGCCGCAGAGCTTCATCCTCGACAAGCCGGCACCTCCCCCCGGCTCGGCCACCATGCGGATGTCGATGCCGATGGATTCGGAGCACGTGCATTGAGTAACGGCGTTTGAAATCCGCCCAGCCGCTTCTTCGCCTCTGGCCTCGGGTGCGACCCTTCCGCCATGGTCTCTACATCGCCGTCGTGGCGCTGCTGGTTGCAGCAGTCATCACGCTGGGTTTTCCGCTCGCCATCAGGTACCTCCTCGATGCCGCGTTCCTGAAGCATGATCGCAGCATGCTCGACCGGATCGCGCTGGGCCTGCTTGCGGCGTTCGCGCTGCAAGGTGCGCTCAACTACATCCAGGTCTACTTCCTCTCGGCCACCGGCGAGCGCGCCGTCGCGGGACTCCGGCGCGAGCTCTTCGCCAAGTTGCTCGAGATGCCACCGGGATTCTTTGCCGAGCGGCGCACCGGTGAACTCACGTCTCGGCTGACCACCGACATCGGGATGGTGCAGGGAGTGATGAGCAACCAGATCGCCGAATTCGCCCGTCAGGGGCTGGCGCTGGTCGGCAGCGTCGTCGTGCTCTTCGTGATGCAATGGCGATTGATGCTCACCACGCTCGCCGTGGTCCCGGTGGTGATCGCTTCCGGTTTCTATTTCGGCAAGCGGCTCCGTCGCATCACCACCGGCGTCCAGGATCAGGTCGCCGACGCCACCGCCATCGCCGAAGAGGCGTTCTCCCAGATCCGCGTGGTGCAGGGCTTCGCGCAGGAAGCTCACGAGCGCGAACGCTACGGAGCCCGCATCGGACGGGTGATCCACGGCGCCCTTTATCGTGCCCATCATCGCGCACTCTTCTTCGGCGTGCTGACCTTCACCGCGTTCGGCGGCGTCACCTTCGTGATGTGGCAGGGCGGACGGCTGGTGCTCGACAATCATCTCACTGCCGGGACACTGGTGTCGTTCCTGCTGTATTCCGTGACGATCGCGGCTGCGATCGGCGCTCTCACCTCGTTCTACGGCTCGTATCAGGAAGCCATGGGCGCCGTGCAGCGCGTCTTCCAGTGGCTCGAGATGCCGTCGCCGATCACCGATCCGGTCGATCCCACGGCGCTGCCGAAACCAGTCCGCGGCGAAGTCGAGTTTCGCGACGTCCGCTTCCGGTACCAGACCGCCAAGGAGCACGGGCCGACGCTCGAACACCTCTCGCTTCACATGCGGCCGGGCGAGATCGTGGCACTGGTGGGACCGTCGGGAGCCGGCAAGACCACGATCGCTTCGCTGCTGCCGCGCTTCTGGGATGTCGAGGAAGGCGCTGTATTACTGGATGGTATAGACATCCGCGAACTGGCGCTGCGAGAGCTTCGCCGGGCGATCGGCACCGTGCCGCAGGAGCCCGCGCTCTTCAGCGGCACCATTCGCGAAAACATCGCCTACGCCCGTCCCGAGGCCGGTGTCGCGGAGATCGAAGCGGCCGCGCGAGTGGCCAACGCGCACGAGTTCGTGGTGGCATTGCCGGCGGGTTACGACACGCTGGTCGGCGAACGCGGTATCAAGCTCTCGGGCGGCCAGCGGCAGCGGATCGCTATTGCCCGTGCCGTGCTCAAGGATCCGGCCGTCCTCGTGCTCGACGAGGCCACCAGCTCGCTCGACAGCGAAAGCGAGCGACTGGTCGAGGCGGCGCTGGAGCGGCTGCTCTACGGCCGCACCACGCTGATCATTGCGCACCGGCTGAGCACGGTGCAGCGCGCCGACCGGCTGGTGGTACTCGATCACGGCCAGATCGTCGAGGAAGGGACGCACGCCGAGCTGCTTCGCCGTGGCGGACTCTATGCCCGGCTCTTCCAGATGCAGTGGAAGGCGGGGGATAACGTCAGCGCGGCGTTGGCGGCGCTCACTCCCCTCGCTTCGCTCGCTCCGCTCGCGACTACGGATTAGGCGGATCCGGCGGATCGGGCGGATTCGTTCCGCGAACGCTGGGAGATCATGCGATAGAATCTGGCCTTCGGACCGAAATGCAGGAGTAGACCGACCTCCAGGTCCGTGGCGCGGAGATAGTTGTATAGCTGGCGCGCCGCGGCCTTGTGCAGCTGGCTGGTGGACTTGGTCTCGATGACGAGTTTTCCGTCCACCACCATATCCAGGCGTTGCAGCCCGATGACTTCACCCTTGTAAGCGACGCGAACGCTCACCTCGCGCGCAACGCGGTGCCTCCGAGCGAGCAGTTCCCGCTCGAGCGCCGCGACGTAGACGTGCTCGAGAAACCCGAATCCGAGCGTGTTGTACACCTCGTAGAACGCACCGATCACTGAACCGGTGAGCTGCTTCTCAACCAGCTTGCCGACCGCCATCCCGAACGATCGCGAGTCCCAACCGCGCATTCAGGTCCTGCCAGCGCGCGCCTGAGCCATGTTCCGCGGCGATCGATCCGTCTGATCCGCTCGATCCGGCTAATCCGTAGTCCCGAGCGCAGCGAGGGAGGAGCGATCAATCCGCCCGATCCGCTGCATCCGTATTCCCCTCGCACCGCGAGGGAAAAAAAGAAGACCGCCCCCGCCCGGACTTCCCGGACGGGGGCGGAGTACTTCGGACAACCTGGCAGGGCTAGTGCTGCGTTACCAAGAATTGATACCACGTCGGTGGAACCGTATTGCCACTCGGCG
>JBOHRY010000024.1:0-3336 GCA_050732955.1 Gemmatimonadales bacterium
CCATCGGTGTTGTCGTCGGCGACCATGACACGGAGGGGGCGCTGCCTCGCGGCCGGAGCCGGCGAGTGATCGACCCGCCGCTTGACCGGCCGCTTCACCGTCGGCAGTCGCACGACGAACTCGGAGCCTTTCCCCGGCCCTTCGCTGATCGCCGTGACGGTGCCGCCGTGCAGCTCCACCAACCGCCGCGCCAGCGTCAACCCGATGCCCAATCCGCCGCCCTTGCGGTCGAGTGTCCGATCCGCCTGCATGAACGGATCGAAGATCCGCGCCAGCACCTCGGCGCTCATCCCGATCCCGTCGTCCTTCACCCGAAGCTCGACGAACTTGTGATCGTCCGCCGGTTCCAGGACGACCACGCGAATCGTGCCGCCGCTGCTGGTAAACTTTGATGCGTTGGTGAGGAGATTGTCGACGATCTGCTCGAGCCGCACGGGATCGCCGTCCACCGGCATCGCGTGGCTGGGAATCGTCGCCACGAAGTGCTGTGCCCGCGCGTCCAGTGTGGGCCGGAAGAGAGAGACCACCCGGCGCACCACCGTGGCGAAATCGACTTCCTCGCGTTGCAACTGCATCTTCCCCTGCGAGATCCGCGACACGTCGAGCAGGTCATCGGTCATCCGCCCGAGATTGCGGATCTGTCGCTCCAGCACGCCGCGGAGTTCGCCAAAGCGTTCGCTGGTGAGATCCTGATCGGCAAGCAGCTGCGTCACATTGAGCAGGGGCGCCAGCGGATTGCGCAGTTCGTGCGCCAGGAGCGCCAGGAACTCGGTTTTCGAACGATCCGCCGCCAGCAGCTCGGCCTCGCCGGATTTGCGGGGCGTGATGTCCTGGACGAACGCCACTCCGGTCGTCGCCTTCCCGTCATCGTCATGCAATGCGTACCCGTGCACCTCCACCCAGACCTCACGCCCGTCCTTGTGGACCAGCCGGTGCTCATCACGGTAATGCGGGATGTCGCCCGCCATGACCCGCCGCCACAGCTCTTCTGCGTGTTCCCGGTCCGCCTTCAGCACCAGATCGTAAAACGGCTGGCCGAGAAGTTGCTCGCACTCATACCCCGTGATCCGGCAGTACGCGTTATTGACCCTGATGATCCTCCCCGAGGCGTCGATTTCGCGGATCCCCAGCGGCGCGTCGTCCTGCAGGATGGTGAGCCGGTTCGCCGAGGCGCGCGCCGAGGATTCCGCCTGCTTGAGCGACTCGATATCCACCAGACTCATCACCACGCCATCGATCTTGTTGTCATGCGTGCGATACGGGCGAAGACGGAGGAGGTGCCAGCGGCCGCTGCGGTCCTGCAACGTGACCTCCTGCGGTGCCACTGTCTCCATCACCTGTCGCAGGCGGACATCGAGGTCGGGAATCTCGACGTTGCTCTTGAGGTCGGTGATCGGCCGGCCCACATCGGTGCCGATCAGGTTGAGCAGTCGCTCGGCGCTGGGAGTGAAGCGCCGGATCCGGAAGTCCGGTCCGAGCATCACGATCGGAATCTGGACACTCGCGATGAGGTTGATGACGTCGTTGTGGCTCTCGGTCAATTCCTGGTTGCGGGTGTGCAAAGCATCGTTGACCGTCGCCAGCTCCTCGCTGCTCGACTGGATCTCCTCCTTCGACGTTTCCAGCTCCTCGTTGATGCTCTGCAACTCTTCGTTGGTGGACTGCACCTCTTCGTTGGCGGACTGAAGTTCCTCGTTGGCGGCTTCCTGCTGCTCGATCACTGATTGCAGGTATTCGCGGCTGGCGGCCAGTTCCTGCCGCAGGCGCCGGATCTCCGACGTGGCACGCGCGCCCCGCATCGGCGGCGACGCCTCGCTCTTGCTGGGCGCCGCTTCGCGCGCTCGCGCGGAGGCCACGTCGTCGAACACCACCATGAAATAGGCGTCACGGCTGCCATTGACCCGGATCGGAATCACCTCGACGCTCACCACATGGGTCGTTCCGCCGACCCGGATGCGCAGGTCTTCCTGGCGGATCGGCATCCGCTCGCGCTTGGCGCGGAGGAGTGCGGCGCGCACGCCGACGACCAGGCCGTCGCGGAGCATCTTGATCAGGTTGAGCGAGGCGCGCCCGGGCGCCGGCGACAGGTAGAGCGAGGTATCGCCGCGGAACTGCAGCATGTCGAAATCGCCGTTTACCAGCACACCGGCTGGCGCGTAGCGCGACAGCAGCAGCCGGTCGGCTTCGCGCTGCGGATCGCCGCCAGCGGCCAGCGCCTCCCGGGTGATGCGCGGCTCGATCTCGTGACTCGCCATCGGGCCGCGCGTGCCGGGCAGGTGTTCCCGGCGTCCGATTCCCTCGAGTTGCGGTGCCCCCGGCTTCCGCTGGTAGATCTTGAACTTCGCATCGAGGAGGTCGAACATGCCGCGATGCGGACCGATCGTTTCCGACGGGCCGAGCCAGAGGAAACCGCCGGGGTTGAGCGCGTAGTGCAGCGTGGGGACGATGCGCTGCTGCAGGGTGTTGTCGAAGTAGATCAGCAGGTTGCGGCAACTGATCAGGTCAACGTGCGAAAACGGTGGATCGATCAAGGCATTGTGTCGCGCGAAGACCACCATGTCGCGAATCGCCTTGGTGACCTGATACGTGCCGTCGGTGTCGACGAAGAAGCGCCGCAGCCGCTCGGGCGACACGTCGTGCTCGATGGCCTTGGAATAGGCACCTTCGCGTGCCTTGGCGATACCGGGTGTGCTCAAGTCGCTGGCAAAGATCTGCACCGGCAGATTGCGTCCGGTCGACGTCATGTATTCCGTCGCAGCCATCGCGATCGAATACGCCTCTTCGCCGGTGGAGCAGCCGAGCACCCAGATCCGGATCGGCGTCTTGCGGACGCGCTCCTCGGTCAGCGCGGGAAAGATCCGCGTCTTGAGAAGCTCGAACGCGTCGGGATTCCGGAAGAACGAGGTCACGTTGATCAGGATGTCCTGGATCAGAGCCTCCACTTCGATCGGCTGCTCCGCGAGCAGCTTTTCGTAATCCCGGACCTCCGTCAGCTTGTGCAGCACCATGCGACGGGTGATGCGGCGAACCAGGGTGGCGCGCTTGTAATGCTCGAAGTCGATCCCGCTGGCGAGCCGGATCTGCTGCAGGACTCCCGACAGGTGATTGGTATCGACCGGCGGCACATCGCCCTGCGGCGTGACCAGCGGGTGCCCCGCGATCTCCTTCAGTGACTGGGCGATCCCTTCAGGCGAGAGCACAAAATCGACGCACCCCGCCGAAATCGCGCTGTGCGGCATGCTGTCTTCCTGGGCGGTGTCGTCCTGCGCGTAGCTGATGCCGCCTGCGGCCTTGATCTCGCCGCAACCGATCGTGCCGTCGTTGGCAGTTCCCGAG
>JBOHRY010000025.1:0-4577 GCA_050732955.1 Gemmatimonadales bacterium
TCTCGCTCGCCTTCGCCACCGCGTCGTACGGGATGTACTTGGTCCCAAACCCCTTGTCGGCCGACACCTTCGTCAACGCCGCCGTCAACGTCGTCTTGCCGTGATCCACGTGGCCGATGGTGCCCACGTTCACGTGCGGCTTGGTGCGGTCGAATTTCGCCTTAGACATCGTTCGTCCTTTATCCTGGTTCCGTGGTCATGCGTTAGGCGTTAAGCATTGGGCGTTAGGGACAACCCGGTGCACCGATCTCTCCCACGCACCCTAACGCCTAACGCTCAACGCCTAACGCCTTCTCCAAGCTCGCGAGCGGGATTGAACCGCTGACCTCATCCTTACCAAGGATGCGCTCTACCAACTGAGCTACGCGAGCGGCCCCTCTTTGCAGCGCGAGCCGGTCCTTCGCTACGCTCAGGACAAGCGGGCGACGGGACTCGAACCCGCGACCCTCAGCTTGGAAGGCTGATGCTCTACCAACTGAGCTACACCCGCGTCGATCGTCTCGCGCACTCCGTCACAACCAGCGCACAGATGGTGGGGGTAGGATTCGAACCTACGTAGGGCATAGCCCGGCAGATTTACAGTCTGCTGCCATTAGCCACTCGGCCACCCCACCGAATTCTCCCCGACTCGCAACCGTCGACGCGCCCGCTGGAGCTGACGGTGGGACTTGAACCCGCAACCGCCCGATTACAAATCGGGTGCTCTACCATTGAGCTACGTCAGCCAGAGACCCCAAATCCTGACAGACCCGCAACTTAGGGCAAGGCGGCGGATCGGTCAATATCGAGTGTGGCGCGCTGGCATCGGGAGGCCATCGATGAGGTGTCCGAGGCGGCCCGTCCGGGCCAGTTTCCAACCCCGGAAGGCCAGGAATTCCCGCGAGAGGCCCTATAATTCGACCCGATTGAACCATTTCGAGGCCTTTCGATGCGATTCGCCCCCATTTGCCTCCCCGTTCTGAACCTTCTGGCCGCCGCCGCGCCAACCCAGGCGCAGGGCGTCGGAGCCCACGGCCAGACCATCGCCGGGATCGCCTGCGATGCCCAGGAAGGGCAGCGGATCCACATCCATCAGCACATCTCGATTCGAACCCCGCGCGGCGATGTACCGGTTCCCTACGATGTCGGCCGTCCGGCCGGCGTTCCCTGCCTCTACTGGCTGCATACCCACACCCCCGACGGGATTATCCATATCGAGGCGCCGGTCGACCGCTCGTTCACGTTGGGAGATTTCTTCGCCGTGTGGGGACAGCCGCTCAGCCGGACGGCAGCGGCCGGAGCCGTGGTGGGTCGAGGGCAGCGGATGCGTGTCTGGGTTGACGGAAAGATCTACCCCGGCGATCCGCGCGCCATCAAGCTCGGCATTCACACCGACATCGTCATCGAGATCGGGCCACCGTTCACCACGCCAACGCCATTCACGGCGTGGAACGGGACCTGAACGCACGCTCTTGCGAGTCTCTGACTTCCAGGTTCGCCGCGGAACCCGGAATGGTGTGATCGTTCAGGCAACCGGGAGATCATCAATGCGCATGCCGATCGCCGGACTGCTGATCGCAATGCTGGCCGCGCCCGCTGCCGCCCAGTTTCCACCAGCCAAGCTGAAGAACGTGAAGGTGTTTCCAGCCGACATTCCCGTCGCGGCGCTGATCGACACGATGAAGGGATTCACCCGCGCCCTCGGCGTGCGGTGCACCTACTGCCACGTCGGGCGGGAAGACCAATCGCTCGATCAGTACGACTTTGCCTCGGACGACAAGCCCGCGAAGCTGAAGGCGCGCGTGATGCTCCGCATGGTGAACGCGATCAACACGGAGCACCTGAGCACGTTGCCGTCGCGCCGCGATCCGCCGATCGTGGTCTCGTGCACCACCTGTCATCACGGGCTGGCACAGCCGCGCACCATCCAGCAGGTCGTGTTGATGGCCTATGCGGCCGGCGGGATCGACAGCGCCATCAACCAGTATCGCGCCTTGCGGACACGCTACTACGGCAGCGCGGCGTACGATTTCGGCGAGGTACCGCTCACGGATGTCGCAACGAGCATCGCGGCCCAGGGGAAGACAAAGGATGCGCTGCGACTGCAACTGCTCAACACGGAGCTGCTCCCCAATTCCTCATTTGCATTCCGCCAGCTCGGCTTTTCCTACCTCGACAGTGGCGACACGGCGTCGGCGGTAACCGCCTGGCAGCATCGTCTCGAAATCGATCCGGAGAATCCTGAAGCCAAGCAGCTGCTGTCGCGGATCCGGAAGCCGTAGGAAGTTCCTTCCCGGGAAGCAAATTCGCGAGAGCGCGAAGCGGCTACCGCCGGCGCTGCACAGTGGATGTTCCGTCGCGGTTATCGCGAATTTCCCATCCGACGACTTGAAGTTCGGCGCGGATACGGTCCGCTTTCTGAAAATCACCTGCAGCCTTGGCTTCTCGCCGTTCATCAGCTTTGGCTTGCGCCCAACGGTCGTCCCAGTTCGGATCGGTGAAAAGTTCCGCCCCCGACACCACCTGCAGTACACCGCACATGCGATCCCAGGCAGCGTTGAATGCCGCGGTCGGGAGTGCACCCTCGTCGAGCGCTCGGTTACCGGCACGCGCCGCCTCGAACAGCGCAGCCAGTGCCCGCGGCGTGTTGAGGTCGTCGTCCATCGCGGCGCCGAATTCGTCCTTCAGCACCAGCGCGATCTGGTCGAATGCGCCGCTGGTCGCTTCGGCCTTGGTCGCCAACCGCGACGAGAACTCGCCGAGACGGCGGGACCCTTCGCGGGCGGCAGCGAGCGCGTCGTCAGTGAAATCGAGTTTCTGCCGATAGTGCGTGGTGGCCAACAGCGTCCTGACCGTCGCCGCGTCGACGTGCTCCTCACGCAGGTCGCGCGCGGTGAGAATGTTCCCGAACCGCTTCGACATCTTGGTGCCGGCCATGGTGAGGAACTCTCCGTGCATCCATACCCGCGCGAAGTCGGCGTGACCGGTATGGGCGCAACTCTGGGCGATCTCGTCCTCGTGGTGCGGAAAGATCAGGTCGACGCCGCCGGCGTGAATGTCGAGGATATCGCGACCGAAGCGCTTCCCGACCAGGTCGAGCGCCATCGCAGAGCACTCGAGATGCCAGCCGGGGCGGCCGCGGCCGAACGGCGCATCCCACGCCGCGCCGACGGCTTCGTCGTCGGGGCGTGACGCCTTCCAGAGCACGAAATCGCGGGCGTCCTCCTTGGCGTACTCGTCGCTGCTGACCCCGCCGCCGGCACCGATCCGGAGTTCGCGAGTGTCGAGCCGCGACAGCTTGCCGTAGTCGGGAAAGCGCCCGATGGCGAAATAGGTCGAGCCGTCGTCGCCCCGATACGCGATGCCCTTGGCCAGGAGATCCTCTACCAATGCGATCATCGGCGCGATGAACTCGGTGGCGCGAGGATACTCGTGCGCATCGAGCATGCGCAGGTACTGCCGGTCCTCGTGAAAGGCGGCGATATACGGTTGCACGTACTCGCGGAGCGACGCCTTGGCGGCCAGCGCGCCCTTGATCGTCTTGTCGTCCACATCGGTGAGATTCATGACGTGGAACACCTCGTAGCCGCTCGCTTCGAGCCAGCGGCGCAGCACATCCTCGAAGAGGAAAGTGCGGAAGTTGCCGATGTGCGCGTAGTTGTAGACCGTCGGTCCGCAGGTATATAGCGACACCCGTCCGGGATCGAGCGGCGTGAACGGCTCGACCCGGCGCGACATGGTGTTGTAGAGGCGAAGCGTCACGTGGCGCCCGGGATCGGCGAGGCGTTGGGATCCGGTGCGGGCGGCGCTGGATTGATCTGCGACGTCGCGCCTGCCGGTGGCGCGGCCAGCGATGACTGGATATTGATCGTCTGCTGGGCCCGGGCGCCCTTGATGCCGTCCCGCTCGAGCCGGATGATCAACCGCCGCCGGAACTCGCGCGCCACCTCGCTCTGCATCCCCGGTTTGGTCTGCAGCAGCACCCGGATCACGGGCCCGTTGTCGGTGAACGATTCCACCCCGAGCACGTTCGGCGCCGATTCGAACTTCGATGCCCAGTCGTCGTCCGCGCCAAAGTCCGCGGCTTCCTCGCTGATCACCTTGATCGCGGTGTCGATGTCGTTGTCGTAGCTGAGCCCGACATCAACCACCGCGCGCGACCAGCCGCGCGTCTTGTTGCTGAGCGTGGTGATCTGCCCGTTGGGGATGATGTGCACGACGCCTTCGATATCGCGCAACGTGACCGTGCGCAGCGTCAGGTGCTCGACGATGCCGTTCTTCCCCGCGGCGTCGATGTTGTCGCCCACCACGAACTGATTCTCCAGCAAAATGAAGAAGCCGGCGAAATAGTCCTTGACCAGGCTTTGCGCGCCGAACGACACCGCCAGGCCGAGCACCGCAACACCACCCACCAGCGTCGAAATGTCGAAGAACTGATTCAGCGTGAGGAGTACCACCGCGATGACTAGCACGCCCTTGCCGGCGCTGCGCACCAGCTGGGCGATCGTCTGCGCCCGTTTCTCGCGGAAGGTGATGGTGGTGCCGTGGTGGTCGTCGGCGACGACTACGATCCGTCGCGCCAGCAACTTGACCAGCTG
>JBOHRY010000026.1:0-3600 GCA_050732955.1 Gemmatimonadales bacterium
CCGCGGCCAGTGCCAGCGCTCCGAAAGCGACCTTCGGCGTCATGCCCATCGTGATGCTCCCAGCGCTCCCAACAGCAGCGCTACCGACCAGCAAATCACCGCGATGCCGTTGCTCGTCGTAAGCGGCATCTCAGTCGGACGCAACGCGAGCAACTCGCCGCGCCATTTCGCCAGCAGCGAGTCAATCGGCATCCCCGCGGCGGCCGCAAGCTCCGGCTCGATGCCGGAATCGTCGGCGGCCCGCAGTCGCGTCCACGCCTGGCTGCCGCCAAGGCGCAGCGCGGTGAAGAGCAGATCAGCGCGCATTGTTGCGGCCATGACGAGCGCCGGCACGCCGGTCGGAGGCTGACGCAAGAGCAACGCGTACGCGCAGACGGTGAGGTTTCCCTCGGCACACTCACGCTGTCCGTGGCCCGTCGCGGTAACCAGAGCGTACATCGCGAATTGCCGGTTCTCGACCTCCGGCGTGGAAAGACGCGGGTCGAAGTCGAGCCATAGTCGGAGGTGCGGCACGCTTCCCCACATCATCGTGGCGTAGGCATCGATCAGCACGCTCGACACGTCGCTGGGCGGAGCCGTGCGGTCCAGTCTCGCGGCGGTTCCCGTGTCGGGAAGACCCGCGAGTACCACGGCGCCGATTTCGCGAGGCCGGCCAAAGCCGCCACTACCAGCTTCCGTGCGGACGGCGATATGGAATCCGTCCGCGGCGGGCATCGCCCCGCCGAACCATCGATTGCTGCTCGCGGCAAACTGCCGAAGCGCGTCGCGCGCGACTGTCCGGTCGTTCGGCGACGCGGCGATGACCAGGTTGCCGTTGCGTGCCACCTCCTGCGTGGTCGAATCGCCGCGAACCATCGAGTCGCGGAGTGCCCGCTCGAGTGTGAACAGTCGTGCCGATGAATCCCGCCAGGCAGCAGCGCTCTGCGCGAACACCGCGCGCGGAGCGAATGTCAGCATCGCCAGAGCGATGAGAGCCAGAACGCGCCTACGCATCGATCAGCATCCAGCGACCGCCGAGCGGAGCGAGCGGGCCCGGTGACGTGCCGAGTGCCTTGACCGTGGACCAGAGCAAGTTGGTTGACGGCGACAGGAGCAGGACGGCGACGTGCACTGCCAGGAAGAGTCCGAGCACTCGCACCGCAATGCCGATGGTACGCGACGAGGCCGACGCGAAGGCAAAGGCAAAGCCGTAAAGCAGCAGCAGCGACAACGCGAACTTGAGCGCCAGTTCGTGAGGATAGACGCGAATGCCGAGCGGCAGGTCGAGCCCGCTCGTGGCCACAATGGCCCCGACCCAGAGCGCCAGTGCGATCGGGATGAGCATCACCAGGCCGCCCAGGTAGCGGTAGAGCACGTACCGCCAGCGCGGCACGGGGAGCAGCAGCGCATAGACATGCTGGCCCCGGCGATCCGACATCCAGATCCCCGCGGCGATGATGATCGCCACCACGGCGGCGAGCAGCGGGTAGAAGAATCCCCAGAGCTGCAGTTCGGTGAGAAAGAGCGGCAGATTGGAGCGTCCCGATCCCCAATCGACGCGGACCGAGACGATCGGCAGCGCGAACGCCGCCACGGCAAGGGCCAGTACGAGAGGCCGGCACGCCTTCCACTGAATACGCAGGATCGCTCGTTGCATGGTCAACTCCTCAGGTTTCGGCGGTGCGGAAGGCGCGCAGCAATTCGACGAAGCCGTCCTCGAGGTCGAGGTCGGCAACATCGCGGAGCACCACGCCTTCGCCCTGGAACCAGCCGGTCATCTCCGGTTGCCAGCCGCGCACCATCCACGTCTCGGCTTGCCCGGCCGAACGGTCGCGCGCCAGCACCTTGAACGGTGCGCCGGCAGCGTCGAGCGGTTGCGGGGACGACACGCGCAACCGCTTGTTGCCGCCGCGGAATTCGCTCATCGGCATCTCCACGACGAGCCGACCACGGTCCATCACGCCGATCCAGTCGCAGAAGCGCTCGAGTTCGTGCACCAGGTGGCTCGACACCAGCACCGAGGCGCCGTGCGCCGACACGTACTCCAGCAGCGCCGCGAGCACGTCGCGCCGCACCACCGGATCCAGTCCGTCCATCGGCTCGTCGAGGATCAGCAATTCGGGCTTCTGGCAGAGCGCCAGCAACAGCATCAGCTTGGCGGTCTCACCCTTGGAGAGTCCGCTCACGCGCTGCGCCGGCCGGAGTCGGAAGCTCGCCAGCAACTCCGCCGCCCAGGCGGCATCCCACGCTGGAAAGAAGGCGCGATGAAAGTCGAGCGATTCGGTGACGGTGAGGTAGCGGTGCAGGTGCGGCCGGTCGGGGATCACGCCGGTGCGGGCCAGCGCCGCCGGAAGTTGCTCCGGGATCGGGCGACCGAGCAGTGAGATGGCGCCTGCGTCGGGTCGAAGGCGGCCGAGCATCAACCGGATCGTCGTTGTCTTGCCGCAGCCGTTGGGGCCGAGGAAGCCGTAGAGCGCGCCACGCGGAACCGTCAACGAGACGTTCTCGATGGCGAACTCCGAGCTGGCGCGGTACTGCAGCCCCTGGGTTTCGATCGCACTGGTCATCGGGATCCTCCGTCGAGTTCGTGCCGTATCGCGTCCTGTAACTCGTGTCGAGCCAGGCCGAAGCGGGCCGCACTGGCGAGCATCTCGCGCACCAGGCGTCGAGCTTGCGCCGCGCGTTCCCGGGCACGGGTATCGCCCGGCACGCTCCGAACGAAGGTCCCTGCGCCCTGCCGCAGCTCGACGAATCCGTCAACCTCGAGCGAGCGGTAGGCCTGAGTCACCGTCGCCGGATTGATGCGGTGCTGTCCGGCCAGTTCGCGGACCGACGGCAGCAGGTCGCCGGCGCGGATCTCACCGGTCGACACCGCCGCCTTCACCCACACGGCGATCTGCTCGTAGAGCGGTACCGGACTCTTGGGGTCCAGGTCGGCGAACATGGAACGGGGCTACCTCGCAAACGCGATTGGGATTCGAGGCCATGCTCGCTGGCCGCCTACGTGAGACAGTATCGGCTAACTGTATTGGTGTTATAATACAGTAGGTCTGTGGACCGGATCCGTCAAGGGCAGGGATTGAGAGATTGGGTGCGGGGAGGGGATGGATGCGCGCCACTAGCCGCGAAGCGACGGCAACCAGGCACACCAAGGCCGCCAGATTCGTGCCGGGGATCGAATGGGAGCGCCGCCGCGGTCAGGCGGGCGAATGGGGAGGGGAGTTACGGCGCCTGGAAGTACTGGTCGAGCATGGCGCGGTGGTCCACGTATTCGGGGTGACCAGCCTTCCCGATCTCGGCGGTGAAATGCTGATGGAACGCCGCCCGTTGGGCTCGCGCGGTCGCGGAATCGCCCTGGGCTGCGGCCACCGCTGCCCGCAGGTAATAACCGAAGAGGTTACCAGGTGACGTGGTGTTGATCGTGTCGGCCAGCGCCAGTGCCGCCGGATACTCACCGACCAGATAGTGCAGCCACGCCATGTGAAAGCGAGCGTCCACGTCGCGGTCCGCTGCCGGAAGATTGTCGTACGCGCCTGCTGCCATCGGCCAGAAGGTGATCGCGGTAGCGCTGTCGCCCTGCTCGGCGGCGCGCGTGACGCGGTCATTCAGCCGTTCGAATTG
>JBOHRY010000027.1:0-4648 GCA_050732955.1 Gemmatimonadales bacterium
TTATCGAGACGATCCGAATCCAGTGGCGTCGGCAACGCCGGGCTCAAGGCGACTGTTTCTCTGCAATGTCCCTGCCGAATCGAAGGTTACGCGCTCGGCGCTCGACGCGAATTCGCCAATTTCAGACAGTTCGTGGCGCGCTGGCAGCAAGCCGGTGCGTGCACGCCACATTCGGAGCGGTCGCTCGCCACACCCGTGGCCGCAATCTTGCGCAATGGATTGGTGTGGTTGGAGTTAGTGCGGCTCGGGTCACTCGCTTCGTCGAGCACGCGATGTGCTTTCGTTTGCCGAGGGCGCTGCTTTCCCATTGTTCGGAGATACCAGTGCGCATCATCGACACCCCGCTGTTCATGGCGGCGTTGTTTCTCAGCACCCGGATGGCGACGGCGACCTCACTCTCGGCCCAGGGTGCGGACAGCACGGTGACCAATGCCCAGCGGTCGATGGTGACCCGGGTAGAGATCCAGGCGGCGCTGGACGAGATCGAGAAGGGACTGGCTTCCTCGGCCTATAGTCCGGCTTTGCGCGGCGCCAAGCAGCAAACGGCCGCGGTGCTTCGCGACCGGCTGACCGAGGGCGACATCCGCGCCGGGGACAAGATTCGCCTCAGTGTGCTCGGTGAGCCCAGCCTTTCCGATACCTTCGACGTGACCCCGGCGCGCACCATCATGCTTCCGGGCGGTGCAGAAATACCCTTGCGCGGCGTCCTTCGATCTGAGGTCAAGCAGTATCTCACGACCAAACTGACTGCGTTCGTCAAGGATCCGACTGTCGACGCGATGTCATACGTCCGGTTGCAGATCTTCGGCGCCGTGGGAAAGCCCGGATTCTTCTATGCGCCGGCGAACATGCTGCTGAGTGAGGTCATTCAGAATGATGGTGGGGGGCCGCTGAATAACGCCCAATTCAAGAAATCCCAGATCAAGCGCAATGGGCACGTCGTTCTGGATGGGAGCGAGTTCCAGGACGCGATCTTTCGCGGTCGCAGCCTGGACCAGCTCAACGTACAGGCCGGCGACGAGATCGTCGTCGCCGCGAAGCCATCGAAGGCGCTCCCGCTCGAAATTGTAGCCGCACTCAGTACCCTGGGCGGCCTCGTGTACCTCGGCATTCGCATTTTCTAAGACGACGGGATGATCGTAATTCGTGACCCAACTTATGGCTCGCACTGAAGACGCTCCGGCACCCGGAAGGTCCCGGACGGGCCGGCGCTCGGTAGCAGTTGCGGGCCGTCCGCTTTCGCGCGATGACCGGATCATCCGGGCGCTCAATATCACGATGGCCTCCATCATCCTGATACTCAGCGCGCCGCTCTGGCTGATCATTGCCGCGGCGGTGAAACTGACGTCAAGCGGGCCGGTGTTCTACCGCCAGCAGCGCGTCGGTCTGGACCAGCGAACTCGTGCCGAACGCCGCCGCGACGGCGACCGCAAGGGCGCGTCGCGACGCGGCAACGATGTCGGCGGCCGACCCTTTATCATCGTGAAGTTCCGCACCATGCGTGTCGACGCCGAAAGTCATGGACGTGCGGTGTGGGCCACCACGACGGATCATCGGCTCACCCGGATCGGACGCTACCTGCGAAGCTCCCGTCTCGATGAGCTACCGCAACTGCTGAACGTGATCCGCGGTGACATGAACCTGGTGGGGCCGCGACCGGAACGGCCGCAGCTATTTGGCGAACTCCGGGACCAGATCCCTGGCTACCAGCGGCGCCAGCGCGTTCCGCCCGGGATCACTGGACATGCCCAGGTCAACCTGCAGTACGATACGTCAGTCGAGGACGTCAAACGCAAGGTCCAGCACGACCTGGAATACATTGCGCGCCGCAGCGTCTGGGAGGATCTTCGAATCATGGTCAAGACGATCCCGGTGATGCTCTTCCGGAGAGGTGGATGGTAGCCCCAGCGACCAGCGCTCCGAATACCCGGCGAATGAGCGCATTGCTGGAAGGCTCCCGACCGCTTGGCGCCTGGCTCCCGATCGGGGTCGCGGCAGGTGCCTTCATCGTCCTGTTCGCCAATCCTGCCGGCTCTCTGGTGCACGACTGGTTGCACGAAGACGACGCCGGTCATGGGCTGCTGCTCTTCCCGGTGGCACTCTGGCTGGCATGGCGCTCGGGACTCCGCATCGACGCGCGTCCCCGGCCCGGCTGGGGATCCGCCGTGCTGCTGGTCAGCATATTCGTGCGCTTGATCGGCTCGCTGGCCGCTGAATTCTTCTCGCAGCGCTTCTCGATCTGGCTGGCCCTTCTGGGGGTTGTGCTGTTCTGCTTTGGCTGGCGGCAGGCGCGACACTGGTGGCTGCCGCTCGTCCTGCTCGCGCTGGCGATTCCGCTGCCAGCGCTGGTCACCAACCAGCTGGCCATCCCGCTGCAATTCGAAGCGTCGAAACTTGGTACCGCCCTGATTCACTGGCGGCATATTCCCGTTCGCACCACGGGGAACGTGATTCAGCTCCCGAACGCGACTCTCTTTGTGGCCGAAGCCTGCAGCGGCTTGCGTTCGTTGTCAGCGCTGATCGCGCTCGGCGTCATGATCGGCGGCATGTATCTCCGGACGACCGTCGGTCGGCTGAGCATTATCGGCCTGACCATTCCGCTGGCGATCCTGCTCAACGGGCTGCGCATCTTCCTCACGGCGTTCCTGGTGTACTTCGTCAGTCCGGAGCTCGGGCACGGATTCATGCATACGAGCGAAGGATTTGCAATGTTCATTGTCGCGCTCGCCTGCCTGGCCAGCGTCGCGGCGGTGGCGCGAGTGATGGAGCGGCGCTTCAACCCGCGGCTCGCCCATGCTTGACCCGCGGCGCTGGATTCCCGCC
Organism: Gemmatimonadales bacterium; assembly: GCA_050732955.1. GTDB lineage: Bacteria > Gemmatimonadota > Gemmatimonadetes > Gemmatimonadales > GWC2-71-9 > Palsa-1233. Next base: position 2,824 of record JBOHRY010000027.1, read on the forward strand.
GGCCTCCTTATCGCCGGCTGCTTCCTGAACGGCGCAATTGTCGCGCGCCGGTCAGGACCGGTGCCTCTCCGCGGTCCGCTCACCGGCGTGGCGCGAACCCTGTTGGGAGTCACGGCAACCGATGATACTGTCAGCACCGATGTCCGCCAGGTCGCCGGCATGACGTCGTACGTCATGCGAACCTACCAGCCCGTGAACAGCGTGCCATTCGGCGTCTACATCGGCTATTACGATGAGCAGCGCCAAGGCAAGAGCATTCACTCGCCGAAAAACTGCCTCCCCGGCGACGGTTGGGAACCGGTGGAGTCCGGTGTCGCAACGATACCCACGTCGTCCGGGATGATCACGGTGAACCGGTACCGGGTGGCCAAGCCGGGCGTTCAGGCGCTGGTGTATTACTGGTACCAGGGCCGCGGCCGCGTGGCGCACAACGAATGGCGGGTGAAGTTCGAGCTGCTGCGCGATGCCGCACTGCACGGCCGGACCGAAGAAGCGCTGGTGCGCATTGTCGTGCCGGTCACCGGAACCGACGTGAGCATGGCGGACAGCCTGGCGCGAGCGGTCGCACCAACGCTTGTCAGCGATCTCGACCGTGTCCTCCCAGTACCTTGAAGCGACGGTCCTATACCCGTCCGACGACCAGTCCCTCCCCCTGAACCCGCTGGGCCACCTCGTCCCGCCTTCCCGCCTGCCAGCCGCGGATTCCCACCCAGAGGAACATCAGCGCAATCCAGCCGCCGAACAACGCGGTCTTGAGCGTCGTCAAATCCGTGCGCTGCTTGTTGGCCTCATTCACCATGCGGCGCATCGTCAGGAAATCGAGCAGGAAGAACGGCATCATCACGATCACCACGATGGCCAGGACGAAAGCCATTGCTGCGGTCACGCGAATGACGCCGTGCATCGCGCCAACTATGGCGACCCCCATCGCGACGACCAGCAGAATGGCCAATTGCGGTGCCAGTCCGAGAAACGTTCCGAGCACCAGGAAACGCCACTGGACGTCGCCGCCGCGGATCGGGAGAATCACCAGGAGCAGGTCGCCAGCCAGCGAGAGCCCAACCACGGCGACGATGGCGATGAGCACCGGAAACAACACCCGGACCCGCTGCGGGTACAACGAACCGACTGCTGCCATGACGAGTCCTCGAGGAATGGTCTTCGGCCGGCATCCGGACTTGGCGTAATGATTGCCGAGGAAGATACCTTGCGGCCGCACCGCCGGCGAGGCGGTCCGGCCGACTGGCCCGCAAATCTTGATCCCGCGCGGGAATTCGGCATGTTGCATGATTGCTACACAGTACAAACCCGCGCCGCTCCGTCGAGATGAGCAGCGGACCTGGTGCCGGACGAACGCCTCTTGAGGTACTGCATTGCGTCTACTCCCTCGCGGTGGGCGGGCAGGAAATGGTCATTCTGGCATTGACGTCCCACACCGACCGGTCACGTTTCGCGCCCCGGGTGCTCTGTCTGGACGCGGCCACGGAATTGGCACCGCGCTTCGCCGCGGCTGGCGTACCAGTGGATGTGCTCGATGCTGCGCACAGAGGCGGCGGATTGAAGCTGGTTCGCGCGTTGAACCGTTACCTGCGGGACCGGCGGCCGGCGGTGCTTCATACCCATAATCCGGGCCCTCATCAGTACGGCGCGCTCGCCCGACTCGGGGCCGGCGTGCCGGTGCTGGTCCATACCAAGCACGGACGCAACCACGAACTCAGCCGGAAGGGACGGGCATTGGAACGGCTGGCGGCGCGCCTCACCGACATGGTCGTTCCGGTCTCACACGACGCTGCCGTGGTGGCCCGCGACGTCGATCGTGTACCAT
>JBOHRY010000028.1:0-16296 GCA_050732955.1 Gemmatimonadales bacterium
GGGGTGCTGGAAGCATTGCACGCGCTGATCGTGCTGGTCATGCGAGCGCTCGCACCGGCGCGCTCGGAGCGCGCGTGAACGCCGCATGCTGAATCCGCACTCACGCTTCGCGTCATTTGTCGTCGGGTCGTCGAACCGACTGGCCGCAACCGCGGCGAAAGCCGTCGCGGAGGCACCCGGTGCGGCATACAACCCGCTCTTCTTCTACGCGCGACCAGGCCTGGGCAAGACCCATTTGCTGATGGCGATCGGACACGAAGCGCAGGCCATCGATACATCGCGCGTCGTCGAGTACGTCACCGTCGACGATTTCGTCGAGGCGTACCACGCGGCGCTCGCGGCCGGGCAGGCCGAGACCTATCGACGCCGTTTCACCGAAGCGCATCTGGTGCTCCTCGACGATGCGCAGCTGCTCACTCATCAGCGCGAGCTGCAATCGGAGCTGCTGCGGTTGATCGATGTGCTGATGGCGGCCGACCGGCAGATCGTGCTGGCGAGCGACCGTCCGCCCGAGGAGATCCAGTCGCTCGACGAGCGCCTGATCCGCCGCTTCGCCGGCGGGCTGGTGATCGACATCGGTGCACCCGACTACGAGACCCGGCTCGCCATCCTCTCCCGGCGCGTCGCCGAGCGCCAGGTCGAACTCTCATCCGAAGTGCTTGCGGCAGTCGCCGAACTCCCGATCGGTACGGTGCGCGAGTTGCTCGGCGCGTTGAATCGGTTGATTGCCCAGCAGGCCGTGGCCGCAGGACCGGTCGGCGTGGACGAGGCGCGCAAGGTGCTCGCGACGCTGGGACACGGGCGAGTGCAGGTAAATCCGGCGCCGGGAGCTAGTGGTAATCCGACGCAGAGTGCGGGCGCCGAGCCGCGTTCGCCGGCGGCGCCAGCCCCGAGCGCTGACCAGTCGCTCGCGGACCGGCCGACCGACGTCGAGGAATTTAACTCTTTCCTCTCCGACGTGTCGACAGCGGTGTCGCAGCAGGTCGATCGGTGGCGCCAGCGCGTCACGGAAGCCGCACTGCGTTACCGCGCGGAAGGCTTCCACGCGGCGAGACTCGACGCGCTGCTGGCCAGCGAGATCGTGGTCGACCCGGCCGAGGCGTTGGCGACGTTCGAGACGGAAATCGAGACGCTGCGACAGCTGCAGGCCGAGCTCGCCGGTCTCGCACCGTCGCTCCTGGTCGAAACCGTGTTGCACGATCCCGATCGCGTTGCGGAAGCGGAGGCCCTCGTGGCCGACGCACGCGAGGCCGGCGAACCGCTTCCCGCGCCATCACCGCGCTTCACGCTGGGGCAGTTCGTCGCGGGTCCATCGACGCGCCCGGCGGTCGAAGCGATTCGCGCGGCGGCGGCGGCTCCTGGTCAGCGCTACAACCCGCTGGTGATCGTGGGACGGCCCGGCGTCGGCAAGAGTCACCTGCTGCATGCGCTGGGACATGCGCTCAAGGTCGGCGGACTCGCGCGCGTCGCGGTGTTCGATGGCAAGGACTTCGTCGATCGGCTGGTGGGCGCGCTCGCCGATGCTTCGTTGCCGCGCTGGCGCCAACGCTTGCGCAGCGTGGATGCCCTGCTGATCGACGACGTCGGGGTGCTCGCCGGGAAAGAGCGAAGCCAGGAAGAGCTTTACTTGCTGCACAACCTCCTCCTCGAATCCGGCCGCCAGATGGCGTTCACCGCCGTGGCCGCGCCTTCCCGGCTTCCGGGTTTCGAGCCGCGGCTGGCCACGCGGTTGGGCGGCGGTCTCGTGCTCGAACTTGGGTCGCCGGATCGTGAGGCACGGCTTCGCGAGATCGAGCGCCTCCTGGGCCCGGGTGTCGATCCCGACCTCCTCGATTACCTCGGCGCGCGACCGGTCGGCTCACATCGCGAATTGCAGCAGCTGGTGCAGCGGCTGTGCAGCGCAGCCGAGGAGCGAGAGACTCCGCTGTCGATGCAGGTGGCGCGGACGATTCTGGACGGGAACACCGGAACGCCGTCCCGCTCACCGCGCCGCGGTAACGGGCTGCTGGCACCGGGGAGTGGCGCCATTCGCTCGCGGGAGAAGATGATCGAGACCTGGCCCGACATCTCGGATCGCCTGCTCGAGGACTGGGACTGATGGCGATCAAGGGATCGCTCAAGGAAGCTTCGCTGCCCGACGTGGTGCAACTGCTTTTCCTCGGGCGGCGCACCGGATGTCTTTCCGTGGCGAGCGAACACAACTTCGGCTCGATCTGGTTCGAGGAAGGCTGGATCACCTTCGCGGGAATGCTGGAGCGGACCGACCGCATCGGCGAACGCCTGGTCGTCGCCGGGCGCATCACGCTCGAACAACTCGAGGAAGCGATGGCGGCGCAGGCCGCCGTGCCGGGCCGACGGCTTGGCGAGATGCTGGTGCATCTCGGTCTCGTGTCCGCCACGGAGCTCGAACACGAACTCCGTCGCCAGGTCGAGGAAGCGATCTACACGCTCTTCAGCTGGACCAGCGGCACGTTCTCGTTCGAGGTAGGCGCCAGGCCGGAGATGCCCGACGCCGTGCTGCGGCTCAACCCCGAGGGTCTGCTGCTCGAAGGCGCCAGACGAATCGATGAATGGAGCGTGATCGCCAAGAAGATCACCACGGTGGACGCGGTGTATGCCTTCGAGGAGGCCTCGTCGAGCACCGGTGGTGGCGAAGCGGATCTGGTGGAATCAGAGCGCCGCGTGCTGCCGCTGATCAACGGAGTCAGCACCGTTCGCGAGATCGTCGACGGAACCGGACTCAGTGAGTTCGAAGTGTGTCGCGTGCTGTTCGGCCTGCTTTCGGCGGGACGTCTGCGTCGCGTCGGAACAGCGCCCCCGCCACCCGCGCGTGAGGACCTCTCGCGCGTCGACGAACACCGCAATCTCGGGATCGCGTTCTACCGCACGGGAATGCTGGTGGAAGCGGAGCGGGAGTTCCGCAGGGTGTACGAACTTCGCTCCGACGACCGGATGGCACCGTTCCATCTCGGATTGATTGCCCTGCGTCAAGCCCGGTGGAATGAGGCGGTCGATCATCTCCGGCGCGCGGCCGATGGCGAGGGCTCGCGCGCGGCGGTACCCTACAACCTGGCACTCGCGCTGGAAGCCGCTGGTCGGCTGGACGAAGCGGATGCCGCACTGGCCGGCGCGCTGGAACGTCACGGCCACGATGCGCGGCTCTGGACCGGTTGGGGGCTGCTCGCGTTGAGGCAGAGTGACGCGCCGCATGCGCTGGAGCGATTCGCGCGGGCGCGCGATCTGCTCGGGCAGACGCTGCCGCCGGCGCGTTGGTACTGGGGCTGCGGCTGGGCGCAAGCGTTGTCGGAAGCGTGGCCCGACGCGCTCGTTACGGTGCGCGAGGGCGTCCAGGCCTATCCCGATCATCCGGTGCTGCGCACCACGCTTGGCGTCCTGCTCGAAGGCACCGGCGAGGTTGGCGAGGCCGAAGCCCATCTGCGGCACGCCCTCGGCGAGGATCCCAGTATTCCGCAGATCTCCAAGAACCTGGGCGACCTCCTCTACCGCGCCGGCCGCTGGGATGAGGCCGAAGAAGCCTACGAGCGCGCAACGCGGCTCGCGCGGGCGCTCGGTGATGACATCTATTTCAAGCTCGGCAATCTCGCCTGTCGTCGCGGCGATCTCGTGGCGGCGCGCCAGCACTGGCAGCAGGCGATCACCATCAATCCTGAGCATGCGCTCGCGCGCGCCAATCTCGCGGCGGCTGGCGCGGCACCGTGAGCGACGATCCGAAGGAATTGCGGTCCGAATTCGACCGCTTGGCAGCCCGGCTCCGGCAACCTGTGCCCGTCTCCGAGCGGCCAGCGCTGAGTGCGGCGATCGTCTCGCTGTTCAAGCGCACCGAGTCCCTCATCGGCAGCCTGACGTCGTTCAAGGACGGCATCCGGGAACTGGTCGACGCATTCAAGGCGTTGCCGAATGAGGATGGCGGCGTGGTCCGTTCCGATCACCTCGGCGCGTCGACGCACGTCGAGCGCGGCTGGAGTCGCCTGGCGGCCGGTGACTGGGACGGTGCGACGGAAGAATTCCAGCATGCCCTGACGCTCGACCCATCCAACACCACGGCGCAGGCGCTCCAGGGATGGGCCATGATGTACGCCAATCGCCACGACGAAGCCCTGCAAGTCTGTCTTCAGGTGCTGGTGCGCGAGCCGGAGCACGGTCTCGCGCGAGTTGCCGTCGGCGCGATCTGCCTTCGCAAGGGGATCGTCGGGGAGGCGATCGAGCACCTGTCGCGCGCCGCCGCACGTTCCGGCGATGCCCGTGCCTCGCTCTACGCCAACTTCTGGCTGGGCGTGGCGTACCTCGAACGTGAAATGCCGACCGATGCCGCAGAGTTTCTTACCAAATCGGTGGAGCAGGGACCGAACCTCGCCGAAGGATGGTCCGAGCTCGGACGCGCTCACTGGCTACGGGGTCAGCACGCCGAAGCGCGCGCGGCCTGGGCGCGAGGCGCCGCGATCCGGCACTCACCACACGCGCGTCGCTGCGCCAAACTGCTCGAGACGGTCGACGCCGGAGGAGCTCCGCCACGTTCTCCCTTTGGCTGACGATCACCCTGCTGCAGCTTCGCGCCGGATCGATGCCCGATGCGCGGATCGACGTCGGCGACATCACCGTAGTTGGCGATCGAGCCAACCTCGCGCTCGGCACCTCCCTTGCCGAGGCAGCCAGCGTTCCGCACAACTGGATCGGCATCGGACGAGTTGACGCCGGACCGCTGGTGCTGGTTCTGGCGCACGATCGCGACGAGTTTGCCCGTTGGTCGCGGGGCCGCCTGCCGAGTTGGGGGGCCGGCGCCACGTTTCCGGCGAGTCGCCTGGTCTTCATCCGTCTCGACGCCGGCGACCCATTCCAGACCTTGCGTCACGAACTCGCCCATGTGGTGCTGCACCACGCGGTGCACACCCGGGTACCGCTCTGGTTCGACGAGGGATATGCGGTGCTCGCATCGCAGGAGTACGGCCGTTTCGCCGCGCTGCGCTTGAACCTCGCGGTCGCCACCGGTCGGTTGCCGGAACTTCGCGCGCTCGACGGCGCGTTACGTGGAGGAGACAATGATGCCGAGACGGCCTACGCGCTCGCCGGCTCCGCAGTGGCCGAGCTCGAGCGGCGCGGTCCGAACGGCAAGCTGGAGCCGCTCATTGCGGCACTTGCGCGCGGCGTGCCGTTCGAGGCAGCGGTAGACACCACGACCGGCTTCACGATCGATCAATTCGAGTTGGCGTGGCATCAGGCGCTGCGCAAGCACTACAACCTCTTCATCTGGCTGGCGACGGGCGGGATGTGGCTGCTGGTGACATTGGTGCTGAGCTGGGCCGCGGCGACGCGGCGTCGGCGCGAGGCGCCTCGTCGCGCGGCGCTGGACACGGGCTGGCCCATGCCACCACCAGATGACGAAACGATTACGATTCAAGAAGTTGGGCCGCCTTCAACTTGACCGGTTCGACCAGAGGCGCTAGCGTCCCGCCATGCCTTCAACAAATTCGAGCCCACCTTCATCCCGACGGCTCTTTGGCCGTCGCAATCTGATGCTTCTTGCGGCGGCGGTGCTCACCATCGTCGTCGGGTACGCCGTTCTGAGTGCCGGGAGTGGTTCCGCCGAGGCCGCATCCGTCTTACTGGTAGTGGGGTACTGCGTGCTCTTTCCGCTGGCGCTGATAGCCTGAGGCGGGGCGAATAGCTCAGCTGGTTAGAGCGCCTGCCTTACACGCAGGAAGTCGGGGGTTCGAGTCCCTCTTCGCCCATCACTGGCGGCCGATGACAATGTCTTCCATGGCGGGAAACCCGCGCCGGGCGTAATCACTATGGGGGTTTGTGCGATGTTGCAACAGGTCATGACGATCACGTTGCTCACGGCGATGGCGATCATTCATCCCATGCCGTCGCAGGGGATTCCGAGGGACGCGTCCATCTCGGGCGCGTCTCACACCGCGCCGGCGCCCAAGGTCACGGTGGCCACCCCGTATCCGGCGAACAGCGCCGATTCGGCCAGTGCCGTCGCGATCGGTTACGGACTGCGCGAGCGACTGACGCACAATCTCGGCAGCGACTGGCAGGTGATCACCGCCAACGACATGAACAAGAACCTGGCGAACTCGGGATATCCCAAGGACGCATTGCTACCGCCGGAGCAGGCCCGCGCGCTCGCCAATCTGCTCACTACCCGGGTTCTCGTGACCACCAGCATCTCGAAAAACCCCGATTCGCGATTCGTTGCGGGCACGAGAGTGATCGGCACCGCCGACGATGCCGGGCAGGTCGTTCGGGCGACGCAGGTGGCCGGCCAGCAACTCAACGACTTCGGCTCCAAGATCGCCGACCAGCTCTCGGTCATCTTCAAGGCGTACAACGATGCCAGGGTCTGCAACGATCAGCAGACCACCAACCGCGCCAAGGCGATCGACGCGGCCAACAAGGCGATCAAGGCGGTGCCGAATTTCGGGTATGCCGAGTACTGCCTCGGCGAGATCGCGCAGCAGAAGGATTCGGCGTCGGACGAGGCCTTGAATCATTTCAAGAATGCGGCGCTTGGCGATCCGTTCTCCCTCAAGGCCGAAAACCAGCTCGCAGTGATCCACTTCAAGCGGCACGATTCGACTGCCGTGGTGGCTGATTACCAGCAGATGATCACGATCGCGCCGACCAACCAGCCGCTGGCGCAGAAGGCGATCGACGTCTTCCGGGCCTATCATCGGCCGGACGCCGCGGAGCAGGTGGTCGACGCGCAGATCAAGCTCGATCCGACCAATCCCGACTGGTTCGACCTCAAGGGCAATTCGTGCGCGGCCCAGGCCGCCGTCGAGACGGATTCCACCAAGGCCAAGCCGGAATTCCAGTGTGCCTACTCGGCATTCAACCAGGAATACACGCTCGACCCGTCGCGCGTGGATTCACTGCTCTTTCAGAAGATCATCTTCGTGGCGCAGACGGCGGCCGATTCGTTGAAGTGGGCACGTCTCTTCGTGCAGAAGTATCCCACCAACGCTTCGGCGCTCGAGGCCGAAGCGGAACTGTTTACTGCCGCGGGGCAAACCGACTCCGCCGTCGCGCTGGTGACGATGCTCGTCAAGCTCGATTCCACCAACACCAAGCCGATGCTGGTGGTGGCCAAGGCGTTGATTGATGCGAAGCACGAAGACGCCGCGCTCCAGTTCGCACCGACCGTGGTGAAGAGCGGCGATGACAACACGAAGAATCAGTATGCGGGGCTGCTGATCATTGCGGCCGACTCTGCCTCGCGCAGGACGCCGCAGGATGACTCGGTGATGGCGCACATCGGCCGCGCGGTGATCGCGCTGGCGCCGTCGAACAAGTCGCTGGTGGAGTTCGCCAACTACTTTGTCGTCCGGGCGTTGTCCGACAGTCTGCAGGGCATGTCAACCGCGGTGCGGGCGCAAAAATCCTGCGATTACGTGAAACGCTACGATGCAGTGCTCTCCGAGCTCGAGCCGGCGCTGATCGTGATCACGGCGAGCTCCAATACCGGGATCTCCAACTACGGCAACCAGTTGCTGGCGCCGGTCCAATCCGAGCGAAAGACGCTGCCGCAGCTGCAACAGGCCTTCTGCCATTAGCCCCTGCCATCGGCGGCCGGACGCGACTAACTTCGCGTCCGGTCGTTCTGGGGCTGTAGCTCAGCTTGGTTAGAGTGCCGCACTGTCACTGCGGAGGTCGCGGGTTCGAGCCCCGTCAGCCCCGTTGGCCCCGTTCATGATGGACGGGGTTTGTTGCTTAAGGGCCTGGGGCTGGCGCTAGCCGGCCCGCCGCTCATCCGGGGTCCGACCTTGCCCGACATTCGCCACCACACCCCGGTCCTCGTCGGGCCGATTCTCGAACGAGCACGTGATGCTCGGCGCATCGTCGACGCCACGTTGGGCGATGGCGGTCACGCCGCCGGGTTTCTGGCGAATGGCGCGCACGTGCTCGGCATCGATCGCGATCCGGACGCCATCGCGACGGCGCGCGCGCGCCTCGGGGACGAACGGATCGCGTACTTGCAGGCTGCATACGCGAGCGGTGAGGCACTGGACGCCGTCAGTCGTTTTCGGCCCGATTTCATCCTCCTCGACCTGGGTGTCTCTTCGCGGCAACTCGACCAGGCCGATCGCGGATTCACGTTCCGTCCCGGCGCCCCACTCGATATGCGCATGGGTCCGGACGCGCCGACGGCCGCCGAGTGGCTCGCCACAGTGGACGACGCCACGCTTGCCATGGTTCTGCGCGATTACGCCGACGAGCGTCATGCCGCGCGCCTGGCGCGCGAGATGCTGCGGCGGCGAACCACTGCGCCGTTCGTCACGAGCGATGACCTGGTCAACGCCATTCGTGCCGTGCTGGGAGCGAGGAGTGGCCCGGCCGATTTCGCCCGGCTCTTCCAGGGGATCCGCATTGCCGTCAACGATGAGCTGGCCGGGCTCGAACGGGCCCTTCCGGCGTTCCGGGATGCGCTGTCGCATGGCGGGATTCTCGCCGCGATCAGTTATCATTCCGGCGAGGACCGGCTGGTCAAAGGTGCGTTCCGCGCGTGGGAGCAGGGCTGCACCTGTCCACCCGGGTTGCCGCGATGCATCTGCGGCAAGCAGCCCCTGGGTCGGGCCGAACATCGCAAGGCGATCATCCCGCTCGCGGCGGAGATTGCCGGCAATCCACGCGCACGCAGTGCCAAGCTCCGTTTCTTCCGGAATTCTCATGCAGGTTAAGGGACGCTACCTCGTGCTCGCCTGGACGGCGGTGTTTCTGGCCGCCGCCGCCGTCATCGTTCTGCGCGATGGCCGCGCCTTTCCGGCGCGCCGCCATCTCGCGGAACTCGACGGCCGGATCCGCGCGCTCGAAGGAATCCAGGCGGATCTCGAGGCCAGGATTTCCGCAATGGAGACCTCGGATTCGCTGCGTCCCAGGATGGCTGCGCTCGGGCTCCGTCCCGCCACACCTTCCGAGATCGTGCAGCTTCTCGAACCGGACCAGCCCTGAATGGCGAAGCCGGCCGCACGGATCGTCTTTCTCGAAGTCGTGCTCGCGCTCGGGGGCGCGGGCATCGTGGCGCGAAGCGTCGAACTGCAGGTCGTGCAGCACGCGACCTGGCAGGCCAAGCTCCGGCAGCGCCGCGAAGTCGACGACACCATCCGGGCACGCCGCGGCCAGATCTTCGACCGCAACGGTGACCTGCTCGCTTCGTCGCAGGAGCAGTATCACCTCACCGTGGCGCTCAACGAGGTGCGCGACACGGCGGAGCTGGCCAACGAGATCGAACGCTGGCTCGATGTACCGCGGGCCCGGATCACAAGTGAATTCCGCCAGGATTATCCGTATTTCTATGGTCCGTTCACCGCCGATCAGACGCGCCATCTCCGATCGACGCACGGCACCTATTTCCCGGTGGTGTACCGGCGGGTCTATCCGATGCAATCGGTCGGCGACCACATCCTGGGTCGACTCGATCCCGGTGGAACGCACGGCGTCGAAGGAATCGAGAAAGCGCTCGACGGCCTGCTGCAGGGTCGGCCTGGCCGCGAACACTACCTCATCGACTCGCGAGGAACGCGCCTCGAGGCGCCCGGACCGCCATTGGTCGAGCCGGTCCCGGGGCACGACGTCTACCTGACGATTGATCGCGGACTGCAGACCGTGTCGGAAGGCGCCTTGCGCGACGAGATCGCCCATTCAGGCGCTCGCGGCGGTGACCTGGTCATCGAGGATGTTCGCAGCGGCGAGTTGCTCGCTGTGGCGTCGTTCCGCACCGACAGCGTCACTGGAAAGCTGATGTCGACATCCTCGGCACTCGTCGAGCCGAACCAGCCCGGCTCGACGTCCAAGCTCTTCACCGTCGCGGCGATGCTGCGTTACGGCGCGGACACGACGCCGGTTAACGGCGAGGACGGACTCTGGCTGATGCCGATCGGTCGGGGGAAACCTCGGCGGATCGAGGATGTCGATCACCTGCACGGGCCGGTCACGCTCGGCGAGACGGTGAAGTATTCGAGCAATATCGCCATCTCGAAGTTCGCGCTTCGTCTTACGCCCGAGCAGCAGTATCAGACGATCCGGGATTTCGGCTTCGGCTGTCCGCCAGGACTGGGTTTTCCCGGCGAGGCGCCAGGCCTGCTGCGGCGCCCCAGTCTCTGGGCCAATCGGTTGCTGAGTCAGCCGTCGCTCGGGCAGGGATACTAATGGGAAGCGACGGCCACGCAGCTGGCAATGGGGTACGGTGCCATCGCCAATCATGGCGTGCTGATGTCGCCGGCCCTCGTGCGCGAAGTGCGCGATGAGCACGGCGTGGTCACATGGCAACATCGGCCCGATACCGTCCGCCGTGTGATACCGGATTCGATCGCGCACCATCTGATGCAATACATGATGGAGGTGACCGACAGCGGCGGTACCGGCACCAAGGCGCAACTCGATTTCTACAAGATCGCCGGCAAGACCGGCACGGCAGTCGTTTCGAAAGGCGTCTACCGGGCGTCCTTCGTCGGCATCTTTTCGGCTGATCATCCGCAGGCTGTCGTGTACGTGATGATCGATCGCCCGTCGAGGGGGCGTTTCGGCGGCGAGGTCGCGGCGCCGGTGGTGCCTGAGGTGATGAAGCAGGCCCTGGCGTTGCAGCAGAGTCCGTTCGACCGGAGCAGCCTGACCGCGACCGTACCAGCGCTGGCGGCCGCACCGCCGGCCGCGACGGCAACAATGGCATTGCATCGCGTGGCGGTTCCGATTCCGCCGGCCCGATCCAGCGCGCAATCTGCCGCCGTTCCTGCGGTGGCTGGCATTCCGGTGCGGCAGGCAGTGCTCACGCTGGAGAAAGCGGGATTCGCGGTTCGACTCATCGGCAGCGCCCTCGCGCGCTCCACCGCCCCGGTCGCCGGCGACTCACTCGCGCGCGGCGCCACCGTCACGCTGTACGCGGATTCGCTGCCGTGAAGCTGTCAGCACTCGTTGCGGCGCTTCGTCGCCAGGACCTCGTGGCCACGGCACCGGACGGCGATTGCGAGATAACCAGGATCGACGTCGATTCACGCGTGGTGCAGGGAGGTTCACTCTTCGTTGCGGTGCGCGGGTCGGTGGCCGACGGACACCGCTTCATTCCGGATGCCGTGCAGCACGGTGCATCGGCGTTGATCGCCGAGCTGCCGGTCGACCTGTCGATTCCGGTGGTGGTGGTCCGCGACGGGCGCCGTGCCGCGCAGGTCGTTGCGGAGACCTGGTATCGACGTCCTACGGCGGAGCTGGAGATCGTGGGCATCACCGGCACCAACGGCAAGACGACGACGACGGCGATGATGCGTCACCTGCTCAACGATGACCACGATGCCGGAAGCGTCGGCACGCTGGGCGCGTACGATGGAGCCGGCGATCGCGTGGAATCCTCGGCCGGATCGCTCACCACGCCGGGTCCGCTCGACTTGCAGGCGACGTTCCGGGCATTGGTGGACCGCGGTGTGCGTCGCGTGGCCATGGAAACGTCGTCGCACGCGCTGGATCAGGGCCGCCTCGACGGCATCACGTTCGCCGCCGGGATCTTCACCAACCTGACGCGCGAGCACCTCGACTATCACGGAACGATGGAGCAATATCTCGGCGCAAAGCTCCGCCTGGCTGACCGCGTCGCTGCTGACGGCGTGCTGTCGCTCAACGCCGACGACACGGCATGGGCTTCCTTGCGGCGCGATCACCGCGCGCTTTCATGGGGTGCCGCGGCCGACGCGGATGTCCGCGTGTCCGAGGCGATCTACAGCAGTGCGGGAACGCGCTTCACGTTGCAGAGCCGGTTCGGAACCCGGGAGATCTCGATTCCGTTCCTTGGCGAATTCAACGTGGCCAATGCCACTGGTGCAGCCACGGTCGCGCTGGGAATGGGGAGGCCGATCGACCAGGTGGTCGAGCGGCTGGCGACCGCGCCGCAGGTGCCGGGCCGGATGGAGCGCCTCGCCGATACACCGTGCACCGTGCTTCGCGATTACGCGCACACGCCCGATGCGTTCGAGCGCGTGCTCGCCATGCTCCGGCCGCTGACAGCGGGACAGCTCGTCATCCTGTTCGGCTGCGGCGGCGATCGCGACCGGGGCAAGCGGCCGATCATGGGTCGCATCGCCGCCGAGCGCGCCGATCACGTGGTACTCACCTCGGACAATCCCAGGCACGAGGATCCGGCCAAGATCATCGATGACATCACGACCGAGATGCCAGCGGAATCGTACGAACGGATCCTCGATCGCGAAGATGCCATCGCGCATGTGCTGCGCAGTGCACGCTCGGGTGACACGATCCTGCTCGCCGGCAAGGGCCACGAGACGTACCAGGTCGAAGGCAGCACGTACCGGCACTTCGATGAACGCGACATCGTGCGTTCGTTGCTGCGATGAGCGAGCCGCGATTCAGCGACCAATGGGTCCGCTCGGCGCTGGATCTTCCCGGCAACGCTGACGTCGGGTACGACACTATCCGTACCGACACGAGATCCCTGGGGCCGGGCGCGCTGTTCGTGGCGCTGGTCGGTGAGCGATTCGACGCACACGAATTCCTCGCGGCCGCCAAGGCTGCCGGTGCCGTCGGCGCCGTAGTCCGCACCGGCACGCAACCCGTTCCAGGTCTCACGCTCTATCCTGTCACCGATACGCTCCGGGCCCTGGGCGCGCTGGCCGCTGCATCGCGTCGGCGCGCCACCGGTCCGGTGATCGGAATCACCGGCCAGAACGGCAAGACCTCGACCAAGGAAATGGTCGCGGCAGTGCTGGCGACCAGGTGGCGAACCTACCGGACGCGTGCCAACCTCAACAACCTCGTTGGCGTGCCGATGACGATCCTCGAAGCACCACCCGACGCCGAGGCACTGGTGATCGAGGCCGGCGCCAATCTGCCCGGCGAAATCGCCCGGTATCGCGAGATCATTCAACCTGACATCGCGCTGATCCTGAACGCGGGCGCGGGGCACCTCGAAGGATTCGGATCAGTCGAAGGAGTCATCCGGGAAAAACTTTCGCTCGCCCGCGATGTGCCGCTCGCCGTCGTCGGAGTGGAACCGGACTCGCTGGCGCCGCGTGCGCGAACACTGGCACGGCGGGTAATCACGGCGGGACTCGCCGGAGCCGACGTCGTTCCGGAGGGAGTCTCCATGACGCCGGATGGACGACCGATCGTGTCGATCGATGGCTGCCGGTTCACCCTCGCCGCCCGTGGTGTTCATCAGGCGGGGAACGCGATGTTCGCCTGGGCGCTGGTCCGTGAGCTGGATCTCAACCGCGCCGAAGCCGCGCACGCACTCGAGGAGTTCAAGGTTCCGGGCGGCCGTGGTGAACTGCTGCAGCATGACGGCATCACGATCGTCAATGACGGCTACAACGCCAACCCGCAGTCGTTTGCCAGTGCGATCGCGCTGGCCGGCGAACTCCGCCCGGGGCGTCGGCTGGTCTTCGTGGCCGGAACCATGCGCGAGCTCGGCGCGCACTCCGATTCGTTGCATCGCGAGGTGGCCGCCCGCCTCGCGGCGCTCAATCCCGACCTGCTGGTGCTGGTCGGAGAGTTCGTGCCGGCATTCGCCGAGTACCGCGACGGATTCGCCGGCCGACTGATCGAAGCACCCGACGCCGAAACCGTCGCGCCGCTGGTGGCAGAACATCTGCTCGGCACGGAACTCATCGTCCTGAAGGGTTCACGAGGCGTGGCACTGGAGCGTATTCTTCCGGCGATTGTTGCCCGCGCCGCCACCCCGACCTGAGGCCGGATGCTCTACGCGCTGCTGGCTCCGCTCGGGAAGACGCACCTCTTCTTCAATCTGTTCACCTACATCTCGTTCCGGGCGGCCGGAGCGATGGTCACGGCGCTGCTGATCGCGTTCGCGGTCGGTCCGTGGATCATTGGGCGGTTGCGCGCGCACAAGGTCGGTCAGGTGATCCGTTCGGATGGTCCCGCCAGTCATCAGGCGAAGCGCGGTACGCCGACGATGGGCGGCCTGATCATCATCGCGGCGACCATCGTTCCGACGCTGCTCTGGGCCTCGCTCGACAACCGGTTCATCGTGGTGACCGTCATCGCGATGCTGTGGACCGGCGCGATCGGCCTGGTCGACGACTATCTCAAGGTGGTCGAGGGGCGTTCTCGCGGCCTGGTCGCCAAGTGGAAGCTCGTGGCGCAGGTACTCTTTGGCGTCACGCTCGGGGTCATGCTGCTCATCTGGCCCGTGGTAGCGCCGTCGACAGTGCCGGCGTCCGCAACGACGGTACCCTTCTTCAAGTATCTGGTCGTGGTCTTCGTGCCGCTGGTGTATGTCCTCTTTGTCACCGGCGTCGTGACCGGCTTTTCCAACGCGGTGAACCTGACCGACGGTCTCGACGGACTGGCGACCGGTCTCTCCCTGATCGCGGCGGCCGCCTTCGCCCTCTTCGCGTACATCCTCGGCCGCATTGACGCCACCACGTATCTCAACCTCTTCTATCTGCCGGGCGCCGGTGAACTGGCCGTTTTCTGTGCCGCGCTGATGGGCGCCTCCCTGGGATTCCTCTGGTTCAATGCGCATCCGGCGAAGGTGTTCATGGGCGACACCGGTTCGCTGGCGATCGGCGGCTCGTTCGCAACGGTCGCTATCCTGCTCAAGTCGGAGTTTCTCCTGGTTATCATCGGCGGCGTGTTCGTGGCGGAGGCCGTGTCGGTGATGATACAGGTCGGTGTCTACCGTTACTTCAAGCGATCCCGCGGCCGCGAGTACGCCGATGCGCATCGCGTCTTCCGGATGGCGCCTTTGCATCACCATTTCGAGAAGCTGGGATGGCACGAGTCGACTGTGGTGGTCCGGTTCTGGATTCTGGGGATCTTTTGCGCGCTCGTGGCCCTCGCCACGCTCAAGTTGCGATGAGTCGGCTGGACGAATGGCGCGCCGACCAGCGGGAAGTCAGCGTGGCCGGCCTGGCGCGGAGCGGGGTGGCCGCCGCCCGACTGCTGGCCGCCAACGGCGTCCGTGCGTACGTCTCCGATCGCGGCGACTCGGCGGTGCTGCACGCGACCGCCGACGCGCTACGTGTCGAGTTCCCGTCGCTGATCGGCGTGGACATTGGTGGGCACGACGTCGACCGTGTGGTGCGGAGCGCAGCGCTGATCCTCTCGCCAGGGATTCCGCCGGATGCCGGCGTCGTCCGCGCCGCGAGCATCGCGGGTGTGCCGATACTCGCCGAGGTGCAGCTCGGTTTCGACGCACTCCCGGATGTGCCCGCGATCGTCATCACCGGCACCAACGGCAAGACCACCACGACCGCGCTGGTCGATCACTTGATGCGATCTGCCGGGCGGCGAAGCGCCGCAGCCGGCAATATCGGGAATCCGCTCTCTGCGGTGGCGCGGGCAACACCTCCGCCCGAATGGCTCGCCGTCGAATTGTCGTCGTTCCAGCTGCATGACTGCCCGGATCTGGCCCCGACGGTCGGCATCCTGACGAATCTCGCGCCCGACCACCTGGATCGATATCCGGTGCTTGATGACTACTACGCCGACAAGGCGCTGCTTTTCCGGAACGCCGGCATCAGCTCGATCTGGGTCAGCAATCTTGACGACGTGGATTCCCGGGCGATGGTGGCTAACGTCCCAGGACGCCACCTGACCTTTTCCACCGCGGCAGGGACGCGGGCCGATGCCTGGTACGATCGCGATGCCGACACGCTGATGCTCGCAGGGAAGGCGTTGTTGCCGCGCGGCGAGCTGCCGCTGCTCGGCGATCACAACGTGGCCAACGCACTGGCCGCGGCACTTGCTCTGCACGGGACGGGAATCGACCATCCGGAGCTGTCCGCGGGCCTGCGGAGTTTTCGCGCCCTGCGGCACCGGATGGAACCGGTGCGCGAGGTCGATGGCGTGCTCTGGATCAACGACTCCAAGGCCACCAACGTGGCATCGACGCGAGTGGCGATTCAGGCGATGACGCGACCATTCGTTCTGCTGCTGGGCGGGCGCCACAAGGGTGAGCCGTATACCGACCTGGTTGGCCCGCTCTGCCAGTTCGGATCCGTCGTGATTGCCTACGGTGAGGCGGGCGACCTGATCGAACACGATCTCGGTCCGGCGATTCGCGTGGTGCGCGGGACGACCTTCGAAGACGTGGTGAGCAAGGCGCGGGTGCTGGCTCCGCCAGGCGGCGTCGTGCTGCTGTCGCCGGCGTGTTCCAGCTACGACATGTTCGACAACTACGAACAGCGCGGGGCCGAGTTCAAGCGGCTCGCGGCGCGCCCGTGATGGACTTCTCGGGCGCCGACGGGTTTGCCGGCGGACCGGACGCCACGCCGGCGCGCCGGGCGGCGATGGCGAGCGGCGTCGACG
>JBOHRY010000029.1:0-11246 GCA_050732955.1 Gemmatimonadales bacterium
GGTCAACGCGGTGCTGATCTCGTCATTTGGAATTCTTGCGCTGCTGATCGCCGCCGTCGGGATTGCCGGCCTACTCAGCTTCGCCGTCAGCACGCGCACTAACGAGATCGGCATCCGCATGAGCCTCGGCGCCGACAGCGGTCAGGTCCAGCGGATGATCCAGTGGGAGGGCAGCGTGCTGCTGGTGATCCGCTTGGCGTTCGGCGCCGCCGGGGCCCTTGCGACTGCCGGGTTGATTCGCGGACTGCTCTTCGGTGTCGCGCCTCATGACCCGGTTACCTTCGTCGGCGTCGTGGTCATGATGGCGGCGATCGGTATCGCGGCGTGCGGCCCGCATCGACCCCGCGATCACCATGCGGCCGACGTAAGCGAGCTCGATGATAGGAGCTCCCGCTCCTAGTGGTGTACCGCCCTCAGGCTTCCGCTACCAATCGCCGGATCATTGGCCAGGTTGAAGACCACCGACGCAAAGGCCTTCGAGATCATCGTCAGCACCACCGGATCGTTGTTGGCGAGATTGTCTCCCCAGAGGTGGGACCGGTCGACGAACCCGCCGTCGAAGCTTGGGATGTTCCCTTCATAGTTGCCAAGGAATCCGCCGAAGAGATCCACCTCCGCCTGCGACTTGCAACAGTCCTGTCCCGTGAGGATACCGGTGTTTGGAACGCCCAATTCGGCGAAGGCACATGAATCCGTTCCGTCATCACTGCGACGCTCGTACGGCAGGCCAGCCGCGGTAAAATAGCTGATGAAGTAGTTATTCCCGCGTTGCGAAGCTGCGTACATACTCGGTGAACCGGAGCAGGTCGTTGAATTCGCCGGGTCGGCGATGGCAATCACGTAGTTGGGCGTTGCGGTCACATCGGCATCGATATCGAACGCAACCTGCGCCAACTGGCCAGGCGTGAGCGCCCGGAGATAATTGAACGAGCCGACGAGTCCGATCTCTTCACCGCCAAACCAGATGTAGCGGAGCTGGTTGCGCGTGGGAGTGCGCGCCAGGTTCAGCGCGATTTCGAGAATCGTGGTCGAGCCGGAAGCGTTGTCGAGCATTCCGGCGCCGTAGATCGCATCCAGATGGGCGTCCGCGACGACGACGTGATTGGTGTCGCCGAACGGCGAATCGGCGATGAGGTTGTAGTCGATGCCGCTGCCGGGGTAGGGATTGTACTCCTGAATGGTCACGCGATATCCGGCGGCGCGCATCAGTCCGGCGACGTAGTTGACCGATGCGAGGTACCCGGGCTCGAACGTATTGCGGGACGGGTGACCGTCCGCGCCCGGATTTGCGTCGGCGATCGCCTGAAATGCAACCATCCGCGTCCACAGCGAATCCTGCCGGATGCACGCGATGAGCATCGCAGCGGCCGCATCGTTCTGCGTGGCGCAGTTCGTCGCGATGACGATCGCAGCCGACGCGCTCTTGCCGCCCGCTGCCGCGGTGATCGTCGTGGTGCCGTTGGCGATCGCGGTCACCAGGCCGGTCACGTTCACGGTCGCGACACTGCTCGCGCTGGTGGACCACGTGATCGTCTGGCCGACGATCGCGGCACCGGCGCTGTCGCGCGGCATGGCGCTGAGGCGGAGGGTGTCCCCGGGAGCGAATGTCGCGCTGATGGCCGACAGCGAGACTGAGGCGACGGCGTGCAACGCGACGGTGATCGTGGCCGACGCACTCTTGCCGCTCGCGGTGGCGGTGATGGTTGCGCTGCCGGTGGCGATCGCCGTCACCAGGCCGGTTACGCTCACGATCGCGACGCTGCTCGCACTCGTCGACCAGGTGATCGTCTGGCCGACGATCGCGGCACCGGCGCCGTCGCGCGGCATGGCGCTGAGGCGGAGAGTGTCCCCGGGAGCGAATGTCGCGCTGGTGGCCGACAGCGAGATCGACGCAACGCCGCTCGGCGAGCCGCTATCGGAGCCGCCGCTGCATGCGACGACGAGCCAAAGGAGTCCCGTAAGGACTCGGGAAGCGCTGCCGCGGCCCGCCATCACCGCGGGCGCATCGTGGCCCGGATCTGGGCCGGAAACGGAACGAACAGCTCGGCCGTCGCCGTGACTTGTTCGGACCAGTGGGATGAACCCGCCGCAAGAAACGGGGTCGCGCTGCCCACAAGCAGCACCGTGCCGTCTCGCAGGGCCACAGCCGCCTGCTCGGCCCGCGGTAAAATCGACGAATCGATCAGCGTCGACGTACCCGTCTGTGGATCATACAGCTCTGCTCGGTTGGTGATCGACGAATTGCACCCGGTGCACGTCGTGAGGGTCCCGCCCGCGATCAGTACCACGCCCGACGGTAGCAGCTGGCTACGGTACAGACCGATGACATAGGTAACACGCCAGACCGAGGACATGGGTAACACTACCTCGAAAGTCGCTGGCGATTGTGTGCACCGTGCATCCGATAATCTCGCTCATCCAGGCGGCCCAGCAAGAGGCTGCCGAAATGCACCGACCAGACCCCATCGGCGACCTCCTCGAGACCGACGTACTCCTCGCCCAGGACGTGACTGACGTTCACCCACCGATGGTGCCACCGGATCCCGCCGTTGGTGCTGACGTAGCGCGTCTCGAAGTGGCGAGGATACAGCATCGGCGACAGGGCCGGCGGATAGGGGCGTGGCGAGGTCACGTAGTGGTGCGCTGGTGGAACCTGGCCGAGCGCCTCGTGCGGCCGCTCAACGTTGTACCCCTGTTGAAAGCGATCGAAGCGCCGCTGCTGACTGCGCCACGTCGTCGCAGGCGGTTTCGTCGCCTCCGCTTTCAGCGTGCGATGCATCCGCTCGTGTCGCCCGTTTTGTTCGGGGTGCGCCGGTTGAATCAATTCCGGCGTGATGCCAAGCTTGAGCCACCACACGCTGAGCGCCGACAAACGCCCGAGGGCGCAGGTCGCAAAGGGGGCGACGTTGTCCTTGCGAATCCGATCAGGTAATCCGTACATGCGAAACAGGTGTTCAAACACGCCGCGTGCGCCCAGGGTCGCGACCGACTGCAGGCCGCGACACGCGAGCAAGTAGCGTGAGTAGCCATCGACGACCGTGAGCGGATAGCAATATGCGCCGGTGCCCAAGCGGAATTGCCCGTTGAAGTCCGCACTCCACAGTACATTCGGCGCGGTCATCGCCGTGCTCGGCCGACCGGGATGGCCCGGGTGCGGTCGGCGACGACGCGGTCGCACCAACCCTTCTCGCTTGAGCAGCGCGCCCACGGTGCTCGCGACGGGCCACGCCGAACACTGCGGATGTCGGCGGGCGAGATACGCCAGCAGCTTGCGGCGCCCCCAGGTCGGGTGAGCCTGGCGCGCCCGCACGCAGAGCGCCGCAAGCTCGCCGGTGAGCGCGGTCGGACTAGTCTGCGGACGACGGGACCGCTCGTGCAACCCCGTCGTGCCAGCGGCCTCGTAGCGCCGCCACCACTTGTGGCCCGTCTTCCGACTAATCGCGAAGCGCTGTCAATGGCGGTTGAAAATGGGACACTTCTGGCGATTGAAAATGGGACACGATTGGGGCCCTCAGCCCTGGGGTGAGGCGGCCTCCTCCTGACGCGGGGCAGCGCGTCTCGCCACGCCGTCCTGCTGGAGCAACCGGGCCAGGTCGCGATGCTGCCGCAACCGATAGCTATTGCCCCGGATGTTGACGATGTGGCAGTGATGGACCAACCGGTCGACGAGCGCCGCCGCCATCACGTCATCCCCGAAGATCTCGCCCCAATCCTCGAAGCCCTTGTTGCTCGTCAGAATGGTGGCCGCGTGCTCGTAGCGGCGACTGAGCAGCTGGAAGAACAGCATCGCCCCGGTGCGCGAGATCGGGAGATAGCCGATTTCGTCGATTACCATCAGACTGGGAAAGACCAGCGTGCGCAACCGCGGCGCCAACCGGCTGGCGAGCTGCGCCTCTTCGAGCGAGTGCAACAGATCGGCGAGGGTGGTGAAGTACACGCGCCGGCCGCGCTGGGCCGCCGCCACGGCGAGCGACAATGCCAGGTGGGTCTTGCCCACGCCCGGCGGCCCGAGGAGCACGACATTTTCTTTCCGCTCCACAAAGCCGAGCGTGTGCAGGCTCTCGATCTGCTCGCGCTTGACCGAGGGCTGGAAACTGAAATCGAAATCGGCGAGCGTCTTCACCGCCGGCAACCGGGCACTGCGCATCGCGGTCTGCAGGCGGCGCGCATTGCGGAGCTCGATGTGGGCGCCGAGGACGGCGGCGATCGCTTCGCCGGGGGCGAGCGCGCCATCGTCACAGCGGCGCAGCACGTCATCGAGCGCTTCGAGGGCGCCGGGCATCTTGCAATCGGCGAGCTGCGCCTGCAGCTGCTCGCGGAGCGACGGACTGGTCGGGGCGCGGCGCGTCATGTCTCCGCTCCCGCGAGCGCGGCATACGCCTGCAAACTCCGCCGCTCGACGGCGATGCGCGGCATCGCGATCGGGGGGCGCGGCCGCGGGGGGATCGGGCCGAGGACGAGCGACTGATACGGGCGCGCCGGTAGCGGCTGCAGCGTGGCCTGCTCCTCGGACCGGAAGCGCTCCGCGGGGACCGCGCGCGTCGTGCCATGCACGCGCGGATTGGCGACGGTGTCGAGCCAGTGCGCGGCTTGGGCATTAAGATCGGCGTCGCTGAGGAAGGTGCGGCCGTACAAGAAGCTCCCACGCAGATAGCGGATCGGCCGCTCCACTTTGCCTTTGGTCTGGGCGCGATACGGGCGGCAGGCGCGAATCCGAAACCCGTAATGCTGCGCGAAGCGCTGACACTCGAGATTAGTGACCAGGCTGCCGCCGGTGAGCCGATCGTCGCGGGTGAGGACGCTGCGCATCTGATCGAAGAGCAGATGCTGTGGCACCCCACCCCACCAGTCGAAACACTCCCCGAGCCCGCGCTGCAGCGTCCGCAGATCCTGGCGCGGAAAGAAACGCACCCAGAGCAGCCGCGAATAGCCCAGCACGACGAGCAGTGCGTAGCGCACGCCCCACGGCAAACGACAGTGGGCGAAATCCACCTGCGCTTGCTGCCCTGGGAGCGTCTCGAAGCGCACGACCGGCTCCGGTCCTGGACGCAATCCCCGCACGTAGTCGCGCAGCCGGGTATATCCGCCGCCATAGCCGGCAGCGCGGCACTCGGCGAACAATCGCGTCGCGTGCAACGCCGGGAACTCGGCGAGACGCGTCGTGATGAGGGGGTAGAACGGGGCCAGCTTGGACGGCTGGGCGCGTCGCGGGCCGTAGCGGACGCACAAGGTCTCCAGCGGCTCATCCAGCAATCCGGCCTCGAGCCAGCGATACATCGTCGAACGGCCGACACCGGCGCGTCGGGCGGCCTCGCGGCGCGAGCCGCCGGCCTCAGCCAGTAAATGTCGTAGTAACACGCGGTCTGGGACTCCGTGCATGCTGAGCTCCACCCTCGGTGAAGCTCAAAGGTCAGGACACAGAGGGCGATCCAGCCACCCTCGGGAAGTGTCCCATTTTCACCTGCTACGGATGTCCAATTTTCACCTGCCGCCTACACGGCGCGTGCTAGCGCCGGTTACTGTAGGCGGTGTCGGCTCCGAATCGTTACCAACGAATACTCCAACCCTGTTAGACTCGCCGCGGATCCCCAGTAAATGAAGAGCAGCAGCACGCCGAGTCGGTCTCCGATCACGTGTGGAAGCGCCAGCTTGAGCAGGCTTGGGACAAACGGAACTAAGCCACCAGCTATGGCGGAGACGACGACCCACTGCTTCGTGGTGAGACCTGGAGCAGCCTGGCTGAGCCAATGCGCTGTCACTGAATGCGCTGGCCAGGCCAGAACGGCCAGTGGCACTGCGAGGAGGATTCCATCGACGACGAATGCATCCGCGTCGGAGTTATGGGGAATGAGCTGATGGATCAGGATGGTCGCGATAGTGACAGCCGAAAACGTCAGCGGGAACGCCAGCGTATTGCGCAGCCTTGGGACGGCCGAGGAACCGGTAGGGCTCGGTTTGTTTCCCGCAATGCGTATCGACACTTCGTCCTTGCCTCAGGGACAGACACCCGGACATGAGCATAGTCCAGGAGATAAGGCGGATGACAAGACCGCGCCCCATGACAGATGTATGTTCGCGCGGGAAAGCACTGTTGACGTGAACATATTCGAAGTGCCCAGGTACAGGGTCCCTCCCCACTGCGCCCGCGCTTGGTCGACTGCGTCGTTGACCGCTGGAATCTGGCTCTCGTCTCCAATCTTCACCCACTTGTAGCCAGGAAATCCCCTGTTCGATTGTGGAGTAGATTGGCGGACAAACACCTGGCTGGTATAGATGGGAACGCCGGTCGAAACTCCGTTGGGACCAAGAACAGTAACTCCGGAGGGATTTGCCCAAAGTTCGCTCACCCCCATCGGAGGGGTCGTCGCCACAGCCGTATGGTGGACGGCGTCGCCAATCAGGGGAACACTGAGTGGCAGTACGCCGAGCCAGACGCCAGGGCTCGCGGCCATGCAACTCGCCGCAGCTGCGCCGGAACAGGTCTCTGAGTTAGGCGGCAGCGCTGCATCCAAGTCGGCAAAGGGATCACTTGGCGTCGACTGGGCGTTGGCATCGGCAAGATTCGGTTCGGAGTCAGTAACGGCGGGTGTCGGACATGAGAGGACAGGTGGCGTCGGTACTGGCTGAGTATCTCCTGACGGTGCGTCGTTTCCGGTTCCGTGGTCGGGATCGTAGTCCGGATCGTCCCAGCTCACCCATTCGCGGTCATAGCTGTCGACCCAAAAACAGTCGTGTACGTCGGTTCCTTCGACCAGATGGAACAGGCCGTCTGCACCCCAGTCGCCGTCAGCGTAGCACCACTCGCGCGAACCGAGGAAAGTCAGCTGCCAATAGCCGGCTTGCATGTGTTCACCGCCGACGGAATCAGCTAGCGCGCCGTAGTACCTGCGCCGGGCGGTGAACACTGAATCCTTGCTCACGTTGTGGCAGTTGAAAACAGCAGGTCTGCCTACGGCAACCGGAATCGCAATCGCTCCGGTATCGGGCCGACCGCTCACTACCGGCGTGCATCCTACAGCCGTCATGAATGGGGCGGGGCCGCCAACAACATGGCCTTGGTGGCCGCTTCCAGCCAGGTACCAGCCTGGGTTGTGAACTTCGGGCGCACATGCGACCGCGATGCCCGCAAGCAAGCCGCGGCTGACCCAACCTAGGCATCGCCTCCACCGACCGACTCGCATGCGCCAATTCCCCCGAGAGAGTTCGGTGTGCCCGTACGGCGACTGTAATGCCTAACACTGGAGGAGTGCGTAGTGGGAAATGAACCGCCGACGTTGAACCTCAGGTTACTGCGCCGTTTCGACAGGCGCAACTGGGCAATCTCCTAGCGTAGCGGTTAGACGCGCGACTGCACCCCCGCAACGGGACAGTGGGCTTCTTCAGTCGCAGCCCGTGAGGCGGCGGCGTTCCAGAGGCCGCCCTGTTCATCGCGGCGACCCTAGCGCCTTGCGGTGCTGATGCAGACCGAAAGCAACCCCAGCTAACCCACAGTGGGGGTACTGGTGAAGATCTGCGGACGGAAACGGCACTTTCGCGTCCGCTTCGGGTGTTGAGCGGTTTTCGCGGAACGTGTAAGTTATTGTCGGTTCGTGATGTAGCCCGAGGCTCGGAAGAGAAAGCCGACTGTTAATCAGCGGGTCGGGGGTTCGAGTCCCTCCTCGGGAGTTTCAATGTGGCGACGCTCCCGGCGACGGGGCGCCCTCCGATACTTGGAGCGATGCCGATGTCTCGCTACCTCTCCCCTTCGCTCCTCCTCCTTCCGCTCGGACTCGCGCTCGGCTGTCGCGCGCCGTTTGAAGCGGTCGGGGTAACTCCGCCGCCACCGCCACCGCCCACTTCCATCCTGCCGATGCGCATCGGGTCCGCCGGGCCCGACTTCGCCCGCGCCGTGGCCACCGACCTCGCCGGTAATGCCTACGTCGCCAGCTACTTCTCCGGGACGGTCGATTTCGATGCAGGGGCTGGCGTTACGGCCAAGACGGCCATCGGACCGTACGACATCGCGCTCGCCAAGTACGCCGCCGACGGCACCTTTCAATGGGTCTTCACCACCGGCGGATCCGACGTCGACGTTCCGTTTGACGTCAAGGTCGCGCCGGACGGTGGGATCTACCTGACCGGATACACGACCGCCGGCGCACTCTGCAGCGGAGAGCAGCTCCAGAACGCGGGCGGGCGCGACATCCTGTTGATGCGCATCAGCCCGGCGGGTACCTGTGACTGGGCGCTCTCGATCGGCAGCACGGCGGATGACGAGGGACATGCGCTGGCCATCGACGCCAATGGAGACGTTCTGGTGACCGGCACCTTCGCGGGCACGGTCGATTTCGATCCGGGGCCGGGCACCGGCATCCTCATTTCACGCGGGGGCACCGACGGATTCGTGGCACGCTACTCGTCGAACGGGACGTTCCTCAGTGTGGCGCAGTTCGGCGGACTCGGTGACGACGCTGGCAACGCGATTGCGCTGCGGCCGGACGGTGATGTCATGGTCGCCGGCACGTTCAGTGGCACCGCCACCTTCGGCTCGACACTCGCGCCGCAGCTGCTGCTCAGCGCGGGTGGGCTCGACTTTTTCCTGGCGCGCATGTCGCCGACACTCGGACTCGAATGGGCGGTTCGGGGCGGCGGCGCCGGCGACGAAATCGTCGGCCCGGGCTGCATCTCCGTGACGGCAACGGGGATCACCTACGTCGCCGGGAGCTTCACCGGGACGACGAACGTCGCTCCTGGCCAGGGCCCGCCGCTGCTCATCAGTCATGGTGACGCCGACGTCTTCGTCGCCAACTTCGACGCGAACGGCGTGTGGGCTTCGTTCGCACGCTCGTTCGGCGGACCCGGCACCGAAAGCGTTGCGGCGCTGACCCAGGACGTGAGCGGCAACATCTATCTCAGCGGTTCGTTCCAGGGATCGGTCGATTTCGATCAGGGCGCCAGCGCCAAGGTGGTGACTGCGCTCAGCACCAGCCCGGCGGCCGATGCGTACGTGCTCTCGCTCAATCAGGCCGGCGACCTGCGCTGGGTCGATCGCATTGGCGCCGTGATCAGCGGGGATGGCTTCGTTGCGATCGCCAGCGGCCTGTCGCTCTCCCCCGACGGAAGCCTCTGGGCGGTGGGACGCTTCTTCGGCCTGGCCGACCTCGACCCCGGCGCGGGCACCGCCAACAAGCAGAGCCTGGGCGACGCCGACCAGTTCATCGTCCGGTACGATCCCGTCACCGGCGCGCTCAAGCAGTAGCCTGGGCAGTCGGTTTTTCACTCCAAATAGTTGCGCCCCTACCGTTATTCCTCCGGGTCTGCCATCTTTGTTGGCTGTACCAACCAGACCTCAAGACGGAATCATGGCCAAGACCAGTTCGATCCAGCGCAACATGAAGCGCGTCAAGCTCGCGGCGAAGTACGCCGAGCAGCGCAAGAAGCTCAAGGCGATCGTGCGCAGCGAGACCGCCAGCGCCGCGCAGAAGGACAACGCCAACCGCAAGCTACAGGCGCTGCCCCGCAACGCGTCGCCGGTGCGGATCCGCAATCGATGCCAGCTCACCGGCAGGGCGCGCGGCTACGTGCGCCGTTTCGGTCTGTCGCGCATCGCGTTCCGCGAGATGGCGCTGCAGGGCAACATCCCCGGTGTGCGCAAGGCTTCCTGGTAACCGCGGAGAACATCCAACATGGCCAAGAAGGGGCGAGTCCAGGTCAAGCTGCGCAGCAGCGAAAGCGCCTACGTCTACGTGACGACCAAGAACCCCAAGAAGCACCCTGAGCGCATGGAGCTTCGCAAGTACGATCCGACGCTCAAGCGGCACACGGGATTCAAGGAAGAGAAGTAGACGAACCCGGCAGAGTTCCGCCGCTACGGCCACGAGATCATCGATTGGCTGGCCGACTACTACCGCGACATTGAATCGCGCCGCGTCGTTCCCGACGTGCGCCCCGGCGAACTCCGGGCCAGTCTCCCTGGCACAGCGCCCGAATCCGGCGAACCGTTCGATCAGATCCTTCGAGACTTCCAGGAGCGCATCGTCCCGGGAATGACTCACTGGGGTCATCCGGGCTGGTTCGCCTATTTCCCCTCCAACAGTTCGCCACCCTCGGTGCTGGGCGAACTGCTGGCGGCCGGCCTTGGCGCGCAATGCATGAGTTGGGAGACGTCGCCGGCCGCCACCGAGCTCGAGCAAACGGTGATGGGCTGGTACCGGCAGTTGCTGGCGTTGCCGGAGGAATTCACCGGGGTGATCCAGGACACGGCCTCGACGGCGACGCTGATGGCGTTTCTCACCGCCCGCGAGCGCGCCGGAGCAGAATCGGACCGGCTGACGGGGTATTGGTCTGCGGAGGCGCATTCTTCGGCGCCCAAGGCGGCGCGCCTCGCCGGCATGTCTTCCGCGATGCAGCGCGTCGTGCCGGTGGACGCCGAGTTCGCGATGCAACCCGACGCACTCGCGGCGATCATGGCTGACGATGCGCGCCGCGGGCTGCGACCCGGCATCGTGGTCGCCACCATGGGGACGACCTCCTCAACCGCGTGCGATCCGCTCCGTGCCGTCGGCCAGATCGCGCGGGAACATGGAGCGTGGTTTCACGTCGACGCTGCCTTTGGCGGGTCCGCGGCGATTGTCCCCGAGTTGCGTCCGTTGCTCGACGGCGTCGAGCTCGCCGACTCGATGGTCACCAACCCACACAAGTGGCTGCTGACCACCTTCGACTGCAGTGCCTACTTCGTCCGCGACACCGCCGCGCTGATCAACACCTTCGGCGCCTCACTCGAAATCCTCCGCACGCGCCACGATCACGACAGCGCTGCGGTCAACTTTCGTGATTGGGGAATCCCGCTTGGTCGGCGGTTCCGCGCGCTCAAGTTCTGGTTCGTGCTGCGCAGTTACGGCGCGGATGCACTGCGCGCCATGATCCGAGAGCACGTCGCGCTCGGTCACCGGTTCGCGGCATGGGTTGACGCGGAACCGGAATTCGAACGCCTGGCGCCGGCGCCGCTGGCGCTGGTCTGCTTTCGCCACGTTCCCGCCGCGCTCGTCGGCGACGAAGCGGCGCTGGCGCGTCACAACGCGGCACTGCTGGCGCGAGTCAACGCCACCGGCAAAGTGCATCTGACGCACACGACACTTGCCGGGAAGTACGCGATCCGCGCCGCGATCGGCAGCTGGCGAACGGAGGAGCGGCATGTGGAGGAGTTGTGGAGCCTGGTTGTCGGGGAGAGTCGGTCGCAAGGAGGCGTCAGGCGTTAGGCGTTAAGA